>NZ_JAZDCG010000026.1:0-117341 GCF_036321705.1 Brachybacterium sp. J144 | reverse complement strand
GGTGGTTCGGTGGGATCTGCTCTCGTGGGGGGGGGGGGGGTTGGCGCTCCCCCTCCGGTAGCGTGGTGGCCATGGCAATCCTGCACCCCGCGACCCTGCATCCGTCCAAGGCCGAGCTCCTGGCCGACTTGCTGACCACCCGATCCTGGGGCGAGCTGGGGGAGCTGCGCCTGCTCGGCGCGTACCGCTTCGATGATCCCGAGGGCGAGGTGGGCGTCGAGTGCCACCTGGTGGAGGTCGGGGAGACCATCTTCCACCTGCCGCTGACCTACCGTGCGGCGCCGCTGTCAGAGGCCGGCGAGGACGCGCTCGTGGGCACCATGGAGCACTCGGTGCTCGGCACCCGCTACGTCTACGACGGCCTCGCCGACGAGGTCGCCCTGGAGTGCTTCGCCCGGGCGCTCGCCGGGGAGCAGCAGCAGGCAGAGCTCGAGGTGCATGCGCCCGACGGTACGACCACGCCCCGTGGGCAGACGGTGCGGCTGCGCCTCGAGGTCGACGAGGGGGAGCAGCCGCCGAGCCTGGCGTCGCTCGAGGACGGCGAGCCGTTCACCATCGCCCGCACTCTCGGTGATCTCGACGGCGCCGTGCGGTTGGTGGCGAGCTGGGACGGCGGCGAGGGCGTCGTCGCCGCGTGCTGAGCGCAGAGTCTCGCCGCTGAGGATTGACGAACGCTGACTCCGGACCGTCTGCCGGCGTGACTGCCGGCGTCGAGTGTTGCGTTCGGACCGTCATTCGGTGGCGGTAGCGGTCCAGACGCAGCACTCGGTGACGGCTTGTGGTCGAGGGCAGCGCAATCGAGGACGGGCGGCGTCCAGGATGAGCGGGGCCGAGGGGGCGCGGCCGGGGAGGGTCTGCGCGGCTGCCCGACCCCCTCTTCAACCGTCGACTTTACATAACGTACATTATCGGCGGAGCGTGGGGAGCGGCCGGAGGCGGAGTGTGATGGGTGCGCCGAGACGGACTGCCGCAGGCAAGCGGAAAGCTGCTCAGCGGCCGCTGACCAGCGCACTCGGCGCGTCGAGCACCACTGCGGGCGGATTTTGTCGCACGGGTCACAGCCCTCAGGTCCAGTTCACCGGGCGTTCGCCGAACCGCGGCGCCTCGGACACCGGCGGGTCGTCGGCCCGACACGGACGTCACCTGGGATGGTCCACGGCCGTTCAGCGGAACGGCCTCTGCCTTCCGAGAACGAGGTGCGCATGTCCAGCACGAGTGCCGCTCGGGATGTCCGGCCCCGGCGCCGGCTGTCCTCCCGCCGCCGCCGCGAGGCGCTGTGGTTCCTGGTCCTCGCGCTGCCGAACATCGCCCTGATCATCCTGTTCACGTACCGGCCGCTGCTGACCAACGTGTACTACTCGATGCTCGACTGGACCCTCGGTTCGACCAGCGCGAGCTTCATCGGCCTCGACAATTACGTCGAGTTCTTCTCCTCGCCGCAGGGACTCGACTCGATCCGCATCACGATCGTCTTCACCCTCGTGACCGTCGGCGGCTCGATGGTGCTCGGCCTGCTGCTGGCCCTCGCCCTGAACACCAAGATCCCCGGCACCTCGCTCGCCCGCTCGGCCGCCTTCGCCCCGTACGTGCTCTCCGGCGTCGGCGTCGGTCTGGTGTGGCTATTCATCTTCGACCCGAACTTCGGCGTGCTCGCCTGGTTCCTGCGGCAGATCGGGCTGGCCAGCCCCCAGTGGGTCCTCGACCCGGACATGGCGCTGATCATGGTGATGATCGTGTACGTCTGGAAGAACCTCGGCTACTGCGCGATCGTCTACCTCGGCGGCCTGCAGTCGCTGCCCCTGGAGGTCATGCAGGCGGCCTCCCTCGACGGCGCCGGTCCCCTGCGCCGCTTCTGGTCGATCAGCCTCCCGCTGCTCTCCCCCACGACGTTCTTCCTGCTCATCACCACAATGCTGTCGAGCCTGCAGGCCTTCGACATCCTCCGCGTCATGACCCCCACGGGCCGCGGCACCAACGCCATGATCTTCGAGAGCTATCTGCAGGCCTTCGGCGGCTACTCCCGCGCCGGGTACTCGGCGGCGATCTCCGTGGTCCTCTTCGTCATGCTCCTGGTGATCACCGTGGTGCAGATCCGCTTCGTCGAGAAGAAGGTGCACTACGCATGAGCGCTCCCGCCCCCGCCCCCGCCTCCGTTCCCTCGGTCGCCCCGCAGGGCGGCTCGACCGCCCCGTCGGCCGTGCTCCCCCGCCGCGCGAACGGGCCGTTCTCCGCGCAGAACCTGGTCGCGACGATCAGCACCGGCTACGTGCCGCTGATCCTGTCGACCGCCGTGGTGGTGCTTCCGCTGCTGTGGATGGTGATCAGCTCCTTCAAGGCGCCCACCGAGATCCTCACCAAGGACCTCGTGGTGCTGCCCTCGGAGCCGACGCTGCACAACTACCGGGTGGCCATGACGACGGTGCCGATCCCCCGCTTCTTCCTGAACTCGGTGATCGTCACCGGCGTCGGCTCCGCGCTCAAGGTCGTGCTCGCGATCATGACCGCCTATGCGCTGGTGTTCCTGCGCTTCCCCGGCAAGAACTGGATCTTCCTCGGCATCCTCGTCGCCCTCATGGTGCCGCCGCAGGTCGCGATCCTGCCCAACTACGTGCTGGTCGCCGGCTGGGGTGGTGTGAACACCTACTGGGGCATCATCCTGCCGGGCCTCGGCACGGCCTTCGGCACCTTCCTGCTGCGCCAGCACTTCCTCACGATCCCACCCTCGATCCTCGAGGCCGCGAGCCTCGACGGTGCCGGTCACTGGCGATCCCTGTGGCGGATCGTGGTGCCCATCTCCCTGCCGTCCATCGCCACGGTCGCGCTCGTGACCATCGTCGGCGAGTGGAACGACTACATCTGGCCGCTGATCATCACCACCAGCTCCGACATGATGACCCTCCCCGTGGGACTGACAGCCCTGCAGAACTCCGAGGGCAACACGGGATCGGGCTGGGGGATCCTCATGGCCGGCACGGTCCTGGTGATCGTCCCCGTGCTGGTGGTCTTCGCCGCGCTCCAGCGCTACATCGTCTCGGGCCTCACCCAGGGCAGCGTCACCGGCTGACCCGCGGGCCCGAGCCCCCGTGGCACCGCTCGCCCGCGGCGCCGCACTCCTCCCGCAGGACCCACCCCCACCCGTCCCGAAAGGACACCCCATGACCCGTCTGCCCCGCACCCCGCAGCAGCTGACCGCGTCCCGACGCGCCCTCCTCGGCCTCGGTGCCGCTGGCGCCGGCGCCCTGGCCCTCGCCGCCTGCGGCGGCCCCTCCGTCGGCGGCGGCGACTCGGCCGCGAGCGACGCTGGCGGCGAGGAGGTCGACTTCTCCGCGATCGAGCCCGCGACCGAGATCGCCTTCTGGACCAACCACCCCGGCGGCTCCAAGGACGTCGAGGCCGAGCTCATCGCGGCCTTCACCGAGGAAACCGGCATCACCGTCAACCACGTCACCGCAGGCTCCAACTACGAGGAGATCGCGCAGCGCTTCCAGACCGCGCAGGCCGCCCAGGACGACCTGCCCGCGGTCGTGGTCCTCTCGGACGTGTGGTGGTTCCGCTACTTCATCAACGGCAACATCGCTGCGCTCGACCCGATGATCGAGCAGCTCGGCATCGACGTCGCCGACTACCGCGACTCGCTCGTGGCCGACTACCAGTACGACGGCAAGCAGTGGGCGCTCCCCTACGGCCGCTCCACCCCGCTCTTCTACTACAACAAGGACCACTTCGCCGCCGCGGGCCTCCCGGACCGCGCCCCGGAGACCTGGGCCGAGTTCGAGGAGTGGGCACCGAAGCTGACCCAGGGCGATGTCCCCTACATGTACCCCGACCTCGCGGGCTACGCCGGCTGGACCCTCCAGAACGTCCTCTGGGGCCGCGGCACCGCCTGGTCCGAGGAGTGGGACCTCGCCGCCATCACCTCCCCGGAGACCGTCGAGGCCTTCCAGTGGGTGCAGGACTCCGTGTACTCGAACGGCTGGGCCCAGGTGTCCTCGGGCGATTCGGCCGACACCTTCGCGGCGGGCGTCTGCTCCACCACGATCGCCTCCACCGGCTCCCTCGTGGGCGTCCTCGAGGCCAGCTCCTTCGAGGTCGGCGTCGGCTTCCTGCCGGCTGGCCCGGTCGACGGGCCCGTCTGCCCCACCGGCGGTGCGGGCCTCGGCGTGCCCGCGTCCATCACCCCGGAGGAGCAGCTCGCCGGGGCGATGCTGATCGAGTTCATGGGGCGCCCCGAGTCCACCGTCGCCTTCTCCGGTGCGACCGGCTACATGCCGATCCGCAAGAGCGCCGACGTCACCGAGCTGCTGGAGACCACCCCGCAGATCCAGACCGCGATCGACCAGCTCGAGGTCACCCGCACCCAGGACTACGCGCGCGTGTTCCTCCCGGGTGCCGACCAGGAGATGGCCAACGCCGTGGGCACGATGCTCACCGCCGAGGGCGATGTGGAGCAGGCCCTGACCGACCTGCAGGCGACCCTCCAGGGCATCTACGACTCGCAGATCGAGCCGAACCTCCCGGCCTGATCAGTCCCCGCCCCGGCACCCGCCGGAACGACGACGGCGCCCCCGGGATGTTCCCGGGGGCGCCGTCCGCGCTCGTCTGAGCTGCGGGCGTCAGGCGGTCGTGCGCGCCCCTCCCCCTCGCCCGGCGGCGACGAAGAAGGCGCTCGAGACCAGGGCGCCGAGGAGGATCGCGAGGGCCATCGGCAGCGAGGAGTGGGTGCCGGCGAGGCCGACGAGGGGCGCCGCGATCGAGGCCGAGAACGAGAAGCCGAGGCCGAGCATCGCCGAGCCGGTGCCCGCGAACTCCCGCGCTTGGTCGCTCGCGAGCGCACCGCCGTTGCCGAGGATCAGGCCCTGCGGGGCGACGGTGAAGAAGAACGCCGGCAGCACGATCCATGTGGGCGACCCCAGGAAGAGGCTGCCGATCAGCAGCACGGCGCTGGCGATGATCACGATGATCAGGCCCACGCGGATGATCGAGCGCGGATGGATGGTGCGGGTGAGCCGCGCCGAGAGCAGCGAGCCGGCCATCATGCCCGCCGAGTTGATCGCGAAGCTGATCGAGTAGGCGGTCGAGCTGAAGCCCAGCATCTCCTGCACCACGAAGCTCGACGCCGAGACGTAGGCCATCACCGCGAAAGCCGAGAAAGCGTTGACCAGCAGGTACGCGACGAACTGGCGTCGGCCGAGGAGCACCCGGCAGTTGTGCAGGAAGGTGCGGAAGCCGCCGGCATGACGGCGGCTCGGCGGCAGCGACTCGGGGATCAGGAAGATCGTGCCGAGCAGCGAGACGAGTGACATCGCGGCGATGATCAGGAAGATCTCCCGCCACTGGCCGACCAGCAGGATGAGCCCGCCCAGCAGCGGCGCGACGATCGGGGCGATGCCGCCGATGCCCTGCATGAGGTTCATGATCCGGAACAGCTCGGGGCCGTCGGTCATGTCGATGAGCACGGCGCGGCCCAGCACCATGCCGAAGCCGCCGCCGATGCCCTGCAGCACCCGCATCGCCATGAGCAGCTCGGCGCTGTCGGCGAGGGCACAGCCGATCGAGGCCAGCAGGCACAGCACGATGCCGATCAGCAGCGGGGTGCGCCGACCGAGCCGGTCCGAGAGCGGTCCCGCGACGACCTGGCCCGTCGCGGTGCCCAGGAAGAAGGCGGTGATGGTCAGCTGCATCCGGGTCGCCGTCGTGCCGAGGTCGTCGGCGACGTCGGGGAAGGCGGGGATGTACATGTCCGTGGCGAGCGGGCCGATCGCGCTGAGGGTGGTCAGCACGACGATCACCAGGACGGTGACCTTGGATCGGGTGCGCCGCAGTTCCTCCTCCGTGGGGAGGTGGGCGATGTCCTGGTCTGCCGGGTCCTCGAGGACCGGGATCGCGCCGGTGATCGTGGGGATCTGACCGGTGACGGTCGGCACCTGACCGGTGGTGACCGGCACCTCGCCGGTGCGGGAGAGCGGCTCGTCGGCGTCGTCGGGGCGGGGGGAAGGGGCGGCGGGTGCCACGGGGGTCCTTTCGGGCGGGCGTGGGCGAGCCGGGTGGGATCCGCGGATCCCACCCGGCTCGAGGACACGATGCTATGCCCGTCCCGGCCCGACGAGGAAGGGGTCCATCGGGCGAGATTCCCACGCGGGAGTCACACCGTGGACAGCGACTCCAGGCCGCTCCGGACCTGCTCCGTCGGGATCTGAGTGCTGCGCTCGACGCGCGAACGGCGCCGCTCGAGCAGCCACACGATGCCGACGAGGAGCAGGTCGACGCCGATCATCAGCAGCATGATCGGGCCGCCGGCGCCGGCCGAGCGGTCGATGACCACGCCGCCCCCGCCGGTCATCAGCGCGCCGAGGACCATGGCGAGCAGGTTGTTGACCACGTGGAAGGCGATGGGAGCCTCCAGGCCGCGGCTGATCAGCGCCATCAGCGCCCCGCACAGGCCGAAGGCCACGTAGTAGGCCATGAGCCAGAGGTCCCCCGCGCCGTGCGAGAGGCCGAAGACGATGCTCGAGAGGGTGATGCCGACGGCGAGGGCGAGCCGCTCGGGGCGGATCCACGAGGCGATCGCGGGGGTCATGACGCCGCGGAACATGAGTTCCTCGGCGGCGGCCTGGAGGGGCGTGCTCAACAGGGCGACGACCACCAGGGCGATGGTGGTGCCGGTGACGGTGATCTGTACGGACGGGTCGAGCAGCGAGGTCCCGCCGACCACGAGCCCGAGCGGGAGCACGAAAGCGGCCGCATAGAGGCCGAGTCGGCCCCAGCTGACGCCCCGAGGATGGCTGAGGACGGAGCGCAGTGGCACGCGGCCCACGAACCTCGTCAGCAGCAGGCCGACGACGGCCGCGACGACCAGCGAGAGGTTCAGGGCGAGCAGGCCCAGCGGTCCGATGGAGAGGAAGTCCTGCGGGTCACGGCCGAGCGCCATAATCTCGACGAATATGGCCACGGTCATCAGCACGATCTGGGCGAGCAGCATGATCACGCCCATCGGGACGATGATGACGAGCGGCTTCCACCAGGCCATGCGGAGGTGCGCTCCGAAGCGGCGGGACGCATCGACGGCGCTCGGGCGCGGTGCCGGGGCGGTCGCCGGGCCGTTCGGGGCCGCGGCCGCGTCGCCGGCGTTGACGGCGGAGGCGGGTGCGGGAGGAGGGACGGGGGCGGGAGCTGTGGTGTTCATGCGGCCACTGTGGTCCACGTCATGGACCCTGCGACAGCTCGGGGAGGCGAGGGACGTGCCCGACCTTCGTCGGCCCGGCGCGCCCCTCGCCCTCGCCGTCAGTCGCGGGCCGGGAGCGCCGCGAGTCGGGCCTGGTAGGTGGGATCGGTGCGTTTGAGGAAGCGGATGACCGCGGAGGTCACGGGGATCATCGCGTACTGGACGGCGACCTTGTAGGCGAATCCGAGGATCGTGTACTCGGCCCACTGCTCGATCGTGGTGATGCCGATCGCCGCCGCGGCGATGGTGCAGAAGATGATCGTGTCGACGAGCTCGCCGAGGCCGCTCGAGGTGAACAGGCGCCCGATCAGGCCCCGCTCCCCCATGCGCTGCTTCATCCGCGCGACGACGAGGGAGTTGAGGGTCTGTCCGGCGGCGAAGCCCGCGAGGCCGGCCAGGACCACGATCCACACCGGGCCCAGGGCGAGCTCGAGGGCGGCCTGCTTCGCGAGGCCGTACTCATCGGGGAAGGGCGGCAGCGCGATGATCACGAAGTAGCTGAGGGAGGCGATCACGCTCACGGTGAAGGAGGTGATCACGGCGCGGCGCGCGGCACGCGGGCCGTAGAGCTCGGTGACGATGTCGCCGAGGACGTAGGCGAGGGGGAAGAGGAAGAAGCCGCCGTCGGTGATGATCTCGAATCCGGTGCCCGGGACGGTGCCGAAGCTGACGCCCTTGGCGGCACCGATGCCGGAGAGGATCACGACCGTGACCATGGCGGCGAGGAGGATGTCGAAGTGGGAGGAGCCCCGGTCGGCGTAGACGGCGCCGGCCGGGCGTCCAGACACGGGGGCGGGGGACGGTGCGGAGGTGCGTTCTGTGTTGTTCACCGGGGCAGGCTACACAGCGGGCCGGGTCGCTCCCCCGTCGAGGTGACCCGGCCCGCAGCGCGGGATCAGATGCCTTCGGCGCCGTAGTCCTTCTCGCCGACGAAGCGGGCGAAGGAGTCCTCTCCGCCGTACCAGCGCACGGAGTCCCCCGCGAAGGGGCCGGAGTCCGAGTACTGCCACAGCTCCCAGGCCCACCAGCGGCCCGGCAGGCGGGTCGGGGCGGCGTCCTGGTAGGCGGCCAGGAAGAGCGGAGAGTTCTTGGGGGTCCAGTCCCCCACCACGTCCCGCCACCAGTAGTAGTTGGTGTAGATCACGGGGCGCCGGGTGGTGGCCTCACGGTACCGGGTGGAGAAGGTCGCGATCCATTCGCGCATCTCCTGCTGCCCGAGCCCGTAGTCCGCGGGCAGGCCCTCGTAGCCCTCGAAGTCGACCATTCCCGGGAGGGTGCGGCCGTCGTCGCTCCAGCCACCGCCGTTGGCGAGGAAGAAGTCGACCTGCTCCTCCGGGCCGCCCGAGTCGGGGCGGGCGAAGTGGTAGCCGCCGCGGACCAGTCCCGCATCGCCGGCGCCGCGATACTGGTGGTTGAAGGCGGGGCTGCGGTAGGTGCGGCCCTCGGTGGCCTTGACCCAGGCGAAGCGGGAGCCGGCCGCGGCCTGAGCGGCCCAGTCCACCTCTCCCTGCCAGCCGGAGACGTCCTGGCCGTGGATGCCCGCGGCCTGGGCCGCGGGGGAGGCGAGGGCGGAGGCGCCGACGCCGAGTGCGGCGGCCGAGAGGACCCCTCCCCGCAGGAGCGAGCGCCGCCCGGGATCGGTGCTGGAGCCCGGGGGCTCGGCCAGGTGCTTGGGGCGATAGGAGGACAGACGCAGTGAGGCCATGGAGGTCTCCCGGGGAAGAGGGGACGTGGGGAAGGAGGGTGCGGCGTCCTCCGCACCTGTGTCGACCCTAGGAGTTCGCTGGGGGCGAACCGGGGGTTTCCCCGGTGCTCGGCGTGTCGTGGGTTACGTCGGAGATCGCCGCAGAGGCCGACGAGGCGGACGGCGCGTCCGCTGGGGCCGACGGTGCGACCCGATCGAGCGGCTCCACGAAGGCGCGGAGCGTGCCGAGGATCGTGGTGGCGGCCAGCTCGGTGATGTCGCGGCCGTCCATCTGCTCGCGCACCATGAGGTCGACGAAGACGCCGATCAGCAGCTGGGCGAGGTCCTCCGGCGGGAGCAGCGGCCGCTCCCCCATCGCCTCCATGCGCTCGGCGAGCAGCGCGCCGATCTGGCCGCGCAGTCGACTGCGCTGGGCGGCGACCTCGAGGCGCATCGTCTCGTCCCGCAGGGCGCGGGCCACGGCCTCGGAGTACAGCAGGTACCACTGGCGGCCGAAGGGGCGGATCCCCTCGAACACCGCGACCATCACGTCGGCGTCCTGGAAGGCGCAGAGGCCGGTGCCCGCTCCCCGGGAGGCGGCCTCCTGGACAGCGGCCTCGACGGAGCTGTCCGCGATCGCGAGCACCTCCTCGGTCACCGACGCGAAGAGGGCGACGAACACCTCCTCCTTCGTCGAGAAGTTGGAGTAGAACGCCCCGCGGGTGAATCCGGCGGCCTTCACCAGGTCGTCCACGGTCGCACCGTCGATGCCCTTGTCCACGAAGACGTCGAGCGACGCGCGCACGAGCTTCGTGCGGGTGTTCTCCTTGCGACGGGTGCACGCGGACTCCGGCAGTGGATCGAACAGGTCGCTCATGGCGCGGTCAGGTCTCCTCGGGGGAATCGGCGGGGTGGCGCAGTGCTCGCGTCTCATCGGCTCGAGGAACGTCGAGGCTTCTGCGGACAGGTGGATGGTATCCCACTGGATGCATTAGTGTATCGAATGCGCGGGCGTCTCGAGCGACGGGCCGCCGACCGCCCTGCCCGCTCCTGTTCCTCTGCTGGAGGCCGCGTGTCCTCGTCCCTGTACCGCCTCGGTCTGTCCATGGCGTCCCTCCGCTGGAAGGTCGTCGCCGTGTGGACGGTCCTGCTGGTCGTGATCGGCGGCCTCGCCGTGGGCCTCGGCGGCTCCTTCTCCACCGAGTTCCAGATCCCCGGCACCGAGGCGCAGCGCGGCATCGACCAGCTCGCCACCCGCTTCCCCGAGATGGCCGGGACGGCTGGCCAGGTAGTGCTGGTGACCGAGGACGGTTCCGACATCGATGAGCACCAGGGGCAGATCGTCGCCCTCATGGAGGACATCTCCGAGGTCGAGGGCGTCGGCGCCGCCCCGGACCCCTTCGACGACCTCTCCCCCGGCACGCGGGATGACACGGACACCGCGATGATCGCCCAGTTCCAGATGGACGGCCAGATCGGCGAGTACCCCGCGGAGTCGGTCGACGAGATCGCGGCCCTCGTCGAGGCGGCCTCGACCGACGGCCTCGAGGCGCATCTCGGCGGCCAGGTCCTGCAGAGCGCCGAGATCCCCTTCAGCGCCGGCGAGGTGCTGGGCATGCTCATCGCGCTGATCATCCTCGCCGTCATCTTCCGCTCGTTCGTGCCGGCGCCCGTCCCGATCATCACCGCCGTGGTCGGCGTGGGCGTCTCCATGCTCGCCGTGATGGCCCTCTCCGCCGGCATGGAGATCCCCTCGGTGACCACCTCGCTCGGCGCGATGCTGGGCCTGGCCGTCGGCATCGATTACGCGCTGTTCATCCTCTCCCGCCACCGCGACCAGCTCAGCCGCGGGGACGATGTGCGGGAGTCGATCGGCGCGGCACTCGCCACCTCCGGCAGCGCCGTGATCTTCGCGGGCCTGACCGTGATCGTCGCCCTCGTCGGCCTGTTCATCACCGGCATCCCCTTCCTCACGATCATGGGCGTCGCGGCGGCCGGCACCGTCGCGCTGAGCGTGGTCGTGGCGCTCACCATGCTGCCGGCGATCCTGGGCATCCTCGGCGAGCGGCTGCGGCCGCGCGCCGTGCGCCGCGCGATGGCCGAGAACGGCGGGGTCCTGCCCCCGTCGGCCGACGGCGACCAGGCCGCACCGCGCCGTGGCCTCGGCCTCGCCTGGGTGCGCCTGGTGACCCGCGTGCCGCTGCTGACGATCCTCGTCGTGGTGATCGGCATCGGCGCCCTCGCGATCCCCGCGAAGGACCTCGCCCTCGCCCTGCCGGACCTCGGCACCGAGAAGCCGGGCACCGCGGCCCGCGACACCTACGACCTCGTCGACGAGACGTTCGGGCCCGGATACAACGGGCCCCTGCTGGTCACCGCCGACATCATCAACACCACCGACCCGCTCGGGGTCGTCGACGAGCTGGAGGCGGACATCGCCGCGCTCGACGGCGTGCAGGAGATCCAGATCGCGACCCCGAACCGCGGCGCGGACCTCGCCGTCATCTCCGTGATCCCCGAGGGTGGCCCCACCGAGCAGTCCACCAAGGACCTCGTCGCCGAGCTGCGCGGCAGCGCCGCGGCGTGGGAGGACGAGCTGGGCATCTCCGATGTCACCGTGACCGGCGCGACCGCCGTCGGCATCGACGTCACCGACAAGCTCTCCGAGGCGCTGATCCCCTTCGGCACCTTCGTGGTCGGCTTCTGCCTCGTGCTGCTCGCCCTCGTGTTCCGCTCCGTCTGGGTGCCGATCAAGGCCGCCCTCGGCTACCTGCTCTCGGTCGGCGCGGCCTTCGGCGTGACCGCGATGGTCTTCGAGTACGGCTGGTTCAACGGCGCGCTCAACGTGAGCGTCAACGGGCCGGTCGTCGCCTTCATGCCGATCTTCGTCATGGGCGTCCTCTTCGGCCTCGCCATGGACTACGAGATGTTCCTGGTCACCCGCATGCGGGAGGAGTTCGTGCACACCGGCGACGCGAAGGGCGCGATCGAGCGCGGCTTCGTCGGCAGCGCCCCCGTGGTCGTCGCCGCCGCGCTGATCATGGTCGCCGTCTTCGGCGGCTTCATCTCCTCCGGCTGGTTCATGCTCCAGCCGATCGCGATCGGCCTCGCCGTGGGCGTGCTCGTCGACGCTTTCGTGGTGCGCATGACCCTGGTGCCCGCGGTCCTCGCGCTGCTCGGCGCGCGCGCCTGGTGGCTCCCCCGCTGGCTCGACCGCCTGCTGCCGCGGGTGGACGTCGAGGGCGAGGGGCTCGCCGGGGTGCTCGAGCACCGCCGCTGGACCGAGGAGCACGGCGTCCACGCGCTGCGGCTCGAGGAGGCGGTCGTCCCGCTGCTCGGCGATCGCGGCACGCTCGGACCGCTCACCGGCTCCGTCGTGCCCGGCACGCTCCTCGTGGTCCGCGCGCCCGACGACGTGGACCGCGCGACCTTCCTCGCGCTCGCCGCCGGACGCGTCGCCCCCGTCTCGGGCATCCTCGCCGCGCACGACCGCCTCGCCCCCGACGACCTCGGCACGATCCAGTCCCGGGCCCAGTGGATCGGCGCCGGCGAGGATGTCGCCGGTCGCCTGCGCCGGATCGAGGGGCACGGGGTCTCCCGCTGCGTGATCGTGATCGAGCAGCTCGCCGACCTCGCGCACGCCGCCGAGGTCCGCGACGACACCCTCGTCGAACGGCTCGACGCCCTCCTCGCCGCGGGCGCCACCGTTGTCGTCGGCTCCCGCTCCGCCGCGCCGACGGACGCCGAGCGCCGCCTCCGGGCGACACTGCGCGAACCCGATCGACTGCTCGCCCTCGACGTGCGGCGCCACCACGCTCTCCCCGACAGCTCCCCCGCCACCCAGCCCGAAGGAGTCCCGGCATGATGCGCCTCGCACATCCCCGCACCCTGGTCGTCGTCCTCCTGCTCCCGCTGCTCGTGGTGGGGCTCGGGCTGTGGGCGCTGAGCGGTCGCGTCGACCGGCTGGACACCGTGCCCGCCGCCGTCGTCAACCTCGACGAGGGCGCCGAGATCACCGATGCCGACGGGAACACGCAGACCGTCCCCTTCGGCCGCCTGCTCGCCGGGGCCCTCACCCAGCCCGGCACCGTCGACGGCCAGGACGCCCCGGAGACGACCGGCTTCGACTGGCAGCTGACCAGCGAGGAGGATGCCGAGGAGGGTCTGCGCAGCGGCACGTACGCCGCCGTGGTCGTGATCCCCGAGGACTTCTCCGCGCACCTCGCCACGATCGGCACCCCCGAGGCGTCCCGCGCCATCCTCGAGGTCACCACGAACGACGCGAGCGGCCAGATCAACGCCCTGGTCGGCACCGCCGTCGCGGACGCCTCCGCCACCACCATGGGCGGCCAGATGGCGCAGCAGTACCTCGACGGCCTCTACCTCGGGTTCAACGACCTGCAGACCGGGTTCAGCGACGCCGCGGACGGTGCCGAGCAGCTCGCCGAAGGCACCTCGACCCTCGACGACGGCACCCAGCAGCTCGCCGACGGCACCCGCGATCTGGCCGACGGCGCCGAGGCCGCCGCGACCGGCACCGAGGAGTTCTCCGGCGGCGTCTGGAGCCTCGCCGACGGCGCCGACCAGACCGCGATCGGCACCCGGCAGCTCGCCGGCGGCCTGGACGAGCTGGCGACCGGGGCCGACGGCGCCGCGTCGGGGACGGGCGAGCTCGCCACCGGGCTCGACACCCTCGCCGGCGGCACCGAGGACCTCGACACCGGCGTCGCCGCCCTGCAGACGGGCATGCGCGGCACCGATACCCAGCCCGGTTTGCTCACGGGCGCCGAGCAGCTCGCCGCTGGCGTCGAGGGCGACGGCACCGCCGAGAACCCGGGCCTCGTCGCGGGCGCCGAGCAGCTCGCGAGCGGCGCCGAGACCTACGCCGAAGGCGTCGCGCAGGCCGGAGCGGCCGTCTCCGGGGACGGTACCGCCGAGAACCCCGGCCTCGTCCCCACCGCCCGGTCCGTGGCCGACGGCGCGGTCCAGCTCGGCGAGGGCGCGCGGCAGACCGCCGACGGCGCCGCGCAGCTCGGCGAGGGCGCCCAGCAGGTCGCCGACGGCACCGCCGCCCTCGCCCCCGGCGCCACCGATCTCGCCGACGGCACCGAGCAGCTCGCCGCGAGCGTGGCCGGCGACGGCACCGCCGAGAACCCGGGCCTGCTCGCCACCGCGCAGGGCCTCGCTGAGAGCCTCTGCGCCGAGGACGCCGCCTCCGCCGACTGCGCCCAGGCGCAGGGCCTGGTCGCCTACGCGGAGGGGATCGATACGGGCCTCACCGGCGACGGCACCGCCGAGAACCCCGGCCTCGTCGCCGGCACCCGCCAGATCTCCACGGCCCTCGCCGGCGACGGCACCGCCGAGAACCCGGGTCTCGCCGCCGGGGCGCAGGGCGTCGCCGACGGCCTGAACGGCACCGCCGAGCAGCCCGGGATCGTGCAGGGCACCGCCCAGATCGCGGACGGCGTCCAGGGCACCGACGAGCAGCCGGGCCTCGTCCAGGGCGCCCAGGGCACCCTCGCCTACGCGGAGGGCGTCGGCACCGCCTTCGCCGGGGACGGCACCGCCGAGAACCCGGGGCTGGTGACCGGGGCCGAGCAGCTCGCCGACGGCGCCCGCACGAGCGCCGACGCCGCCCCCGCCCTCGTCGACGGGGTCACCGCGCTGCGCGACGGGCTCGCGGACTACGCCGACGGCGTGGACCAGCTCGCGACCGGCACCGGCCAGCTCGCGACCGGCGCGCGCAGCAGCGCCGACGGTGCGGGTGAGCTCGCGACCGGCATGGAGCAGCTCGCCGCCGGGACCCGCACGAGCGCCGACGGCGCCGGGCAGCTCGCCGACGGCACCGACCAGCTCGCCGCGGGCGCGACCGAGCTCGGCCAGGGCGGCGACCAGCTCGCCACCGGCAGCCGCCAGCTCGCCGACGGCACGGGCGAGCTCGCGACCGGCACCGAGGAGCTGGCCTCCGGCACCGAGGAGCTCGCCTCCGGCACGGACGAGCTCGCGACCGGTCTGCGCGAGGGCGCCGACGGCGTGCCGACCTACTCCGGCTCGGAGCGGGAGCGGATGAGCGAGATGGCCGCTGACCCCGTCGGCACCGAGGCCACCCGCCAGAACGAGGCGGACGGCGCGACCACCGCGACGTTCCCGTTCGTCGCGGCGCTCGCTCTGTGGCTGGGGGCGTTCGCAAGCTTCCTGCTGCTGCCCGCCCTGTCCCGGCGTCTCCTGGACCGGGCGGTGCCGATGTGGCAGGTGGTGCTGCGGTCCCTCGCCCCGGCCCTGCTGATCGCGCTCGTGCAGACCGTCGCGGTCCTCGCCGTGCTGACGGCCGTGGGCATCGCCCCGGTGTCGCCGCTCGCGGTGGGGGTCGTGGCCCTGACCGGGTCGGTCATGTTCGCCGCCTTGCACCAGGCGCTGCTCGCGGTGCTCGGTGACCGGATCGGACGGATCGCCTCGATCCTGGTGATGGTGCTGCAGGTGGTGGCGCTGGTGGGGATCCTCCCCATCGCGACCGCTCCCCCGGCGCTGCAGGCCGTGAGCTCGCTGATGCCGCTCTCGATCGTCACCGAGGGCCTGGTGCACGCGGCCCTCGGCGGCTCGCTGGTCTCCACCTCGGGGATCCTGCTGTCGATCCTCGCGTGGGCGGCGGTGTCGCTGATCGCGACGCTGCTCGCGGCCCGCACGGCCCGCCGCGCCGAGCGCTCGGACCGGCTGCGGTTCGCGACGGTGCCCGCGACCGCCTGAGCCTCCCGGGCCCGTGCCCGAGCGCGGCGGCCCGCCGCACCGCTCAGCGGAAGTCCCTGGACCTGCCCGCCGCCGGCAGGTCCAGCGGCTCGACCCCGTCGGCCACCAGGTTCACCGCTCCCGTCGCGTTCTCCACGATCCCGCGCAGCACGACCGCCCGGGTGGTGCGCAGCAGCGCCCGGTGCCGCTGCCAGAAGCCCTGCGAGCAGATGACGTTGAGGATCCCGGTCTCGTCCTCGAGGCTGAGGAAGGTGATGTTCCCGGCGGTCGCGGGGCGCTGTCGGTGGGTGATCACCCCCGCGACCCGGATCCGGGTGGAGTCCTCCGCCGCTCGGGTCCCGCCGATGCTGAGCACCCCGTCGGACTGCAGGCGCTCCCGCACGAGCGCCATCGGGTGGTCGTCGAGGGTGATGCCGGTCGCCCAGGCGTCGGCGTCGGCGAGCTCCGCATCGCTCATCCCCGGCAGCATCGGCGCCCGCGCCCCCACCGCGAGGTGCGGGAGGGTCTCGGGGGACTCCTGGGCCGCGGCGCCCGCCGCCCACAGCGCCTGCCGACGCGACGGGGCGAGCGCGTCGAGCGCCCCCGCGGTGGCGAGCGCCTCGAGCTGGCGGGCGCTCAGCCGCACGCGGCGGGCGAGATCCGGGACCGAGGCGAAGGGACCGCCCTCCTCGCGGGCGGCGACGATCGCCTCCGCGGTCTCGGTGCTGATCGAGCGCACCTGGTCCAGACCCAGCCGGATCGCGGGCCCGGCCGCGGCGGCCCGGCCCTGCACCTGCTCGCGGGCGGCCCCGGCGGCGACCTCCGCGTCGGAGCGCACCCGGTAGCCGTGATGCTCCGCATCGGTCTCCAGACCCGTGCGGGCCGCGCTGACCAGCACGTCGGGGCCGCGGGTGAGCACGCCGTGGCGGCGGGCGTCGGCGACCAGGGACTGCGGCGAGTAGAAGCCCATCGGCTGGGAGCGCAGCAGCGCCGCCGTGAACGCGGCCGGGTAGTGGCACTTGAGATAGGAGCTGGCGTAGACGAGGTACGCGAAGGAGTAGGCGTGCGACTCGGGGAAGCCGTAGTTGGCGAAGGCGAGCAGCTTGCGGTGCACCGCCTCGGCGTCCTCCCCGGTGATGCCGTGCTTCGCCATCCCGCTGAACAGGGCGTCGGAGAGGTCGAGCATTTTCTGGGTGGAGCGCTTGGAGCCCATGGCGCGGCGCAGCTGGTCCGCCTGGGCGGGGGTGAAGTCGGCGATGTCCACGACCATCTGCATCAGCTGCTCCTGGAACAGCGGGATCCCCAGGGTGCGGCGCAGCGACTTCTCCAGCCGCGGGTGGAGGAACGTGACCTCCTCCTCCCCGGTGCGGCGGCGCAGGTAGGGGTGGACGCTGCCGCCCTGGATGGGGCCGGGGCGGATCAGCGCCACCTCGACGACGAGGTCGTAGAACACGCGCGGCTTCAGCCGGGGCAGGGTGGAGATCTGGGCGCGGGACTCGATCTGGAACACGCCCACGCTGTCGCCGGTGCAGAGCATGTCGTAGACCGCCGGGTCCTCCTGCGGCAGGGTGCGCAGCTCGAAGTGCTGGTCGTGGTGCTCGGCGACGAGGGCGAGGGCGTGGTCGAGCGCCGTGAGCATCCCGAGCCCCAGCAGGTCGAACTTCACGAGGCCCGCGTCGGCGCAGTCGTCCTTGTCCCATTGCAGCACCGAGCGGTCCGCCATCGCCGCCCACTGCACGGGGCACACCTCGATCACGGGCCGGTCGCACAGCACCATGCCGCCGGAATGGATGCCGAGGTGACGGGGCGCGTCGCGCAGCTGTCGGGCGAGGCTCAGCACGTCCTCGGGGATCCCCGCCCCCTCGATCGAGGAGTGGGAGTGCTCGAGCCGACGGGAGAAGGCGTCCTGCGCGCCGACGTCGTGGCCGAGCGCCCGGGCCGCGTCGCGCACCGCGAGCTTGCCGCGGTAGGTGATGACGTTCGCGACCTGCGCCGTATTCTCCCGTCCGTAGCGCTCGTAGACGTACTGGATGACCTCCTCGCGGCGGTCGGAGGCGATGTCGATGTCGATGTCGGGCGGACCGTCCCGCTCGGGCGCGAGGAAGCGCTCGAACAGCAGGTGGTGGCCGACGGGCTCGACCGCGGTGATCCCCAGCGCGTAGCAGACGGCGCTGTTGGCGGCGGAGCCGCGGCCCTGCGCGAGGATCCCCTCGCGGCGGCAGAAGGCGACCAGGTCGTGGACGATCAGGAAGTAGCCGGGAAAGTGCAGGTCGGTGATGACCCGCAGCTCGTGGTCGATCTGCGCCCACGCCCCGGGGATCCGCTCCTCGGCGCCGCCCCCCGCGCCCGCACCCGGCCTGGGCCCGTAGCGCTCGCGGCCCTCGACCTCCACCAGCTCCCGCAGCCAGCTCGCCTCGTCGTGCCCGGCCGGGACGGGGAAGGGCGGCAGGTCGGGGGCGAGCAGGCGCAGGTCGACGGCGCAGTCCCGGCCCAGGCGCGCGGCGGCGGCGAGGGCCGACGGGTAGCGGGGCAGCAGGCGGTCCATCTCCTCCCCGCTGCGCAGGTGCGCGGGGCGGGAGGGGAGGTGCGCGTCCGCCTCGGCGAGCGGCACGGCGGCGCGCAGCGCGGCATGGGTGTCGGCCAGGCGCTTGTCCGCGGGCCGGGCGTAGTGGGCGTTGGTCGTGGCGACGAGCGGGAGGGTGATCGCGTCCAGGCCGTGGGATTCGCGCACCAGGCGGGCGCCCTGGGCGAGGGCGTCGTGCAGCTCGTCGGCCTCCCCGCCGCCCCCGGCGACGAGCTCGACGGCCACGTTCCCCACCCCGAACAGCTCGACCAGGCGGCCGATCTCCTCGGCGGCGGCCTGGGCGGCGCCCTCGAGGTCCCCCGCGGCGAGACGGGCGCCCGCGGCGCGGGTGACGGCGCCCTTGCGGCAGCCGGTGAGGATCTGCCAGTGCCCCTCGGCGGCCAGACGGGACAGCTCGGCGAGCCGGTAGCGGGGCGTGCCCTTGCGGCGGCTGTCGAGGTGGGCGCGGGCGATCGCGGCGGAGAGCATCCGGTAGCCCTCCTGGTCCCGGACCAGCACCAGCAGGTGCTCCCCGTCGGGATCCGGGATGCCGGTGCGGGGCGCGGCGATCATCGGGGAGCCCCCGGCCCGGTGCCCGCCGGGCTCGAGGCCGAGGGTCAGCTCCGCACCGAAGACGGTCGCGATCCCCGCCTCCCGGGCGGCCTGGGCGAAGCGCACCGCCCCGGGCAGGCCGTCGTGGTCGATCAGGGCGAGGGCGTCGAGGCCCAGCCGGGCGGCCTGGGCGACCATGTCCTCGGGGCTCGAGGCGCCGTCGAGGAAGCTGAAGTGGGAGTGGGCGTGCAGCTCCGCGTAGGCGACGCGCTGTGCGGGCCGGTAGCCGTCCTCGGCGACCTTCCCGGTGTGCTCGACGATGATCGGCGGGGAGACCAGCTCCGCGGGACGGTCCGAGAGGATCGCCTCGATGTCCTTCCAGGCGGGCGGGCCCAGGAACCAGCCGGCCATCAGCGGGGCCCCGGGGACGGCGGGGTCAGGGCGGCGGCGAGGGGCGAGGGGTCAGTCATAGATCCCCTCCAGGGTCCAGGCGCCGGTGCGGGAGAGGGCCAGCGCCGCGGTCTCCTCCCCCGTGGCGGTGCGCAGCACGAGCGGCAGGCGGGCGGCGCGGGTGCCCGTCGGAGTCCACCAGCGCTCGTCGAGCACCGTCGGCGCGCCGTGGGAGAGCACGGGATGCGCCGTGCCGACCCGCAGCCCGAGCGCCTGCAGCGCGGGCGCCCCCGGGGCGGGGACCAGCAGGCGCGCGGGCGGGGCGCTCAGCAGGCCCCGGGCGGTGACCACCACCGGCTCCCCCGCCGCGTCCTCGAGCCGCACCGGCGGCGGGGTGCGGAACACGGTGGCGGGCACGGGACGGGGCAGGGAGCCCGGCCAGGGGCCCTCGCGGCGGGCGGGCCGCTCGGTGCGCCAGGGCACCGCGACCACCTCGTCCGCGAGCAGCCGGCCCCCGACGGGGACGGGGATCTGCACGGCGTCCTCCCCCGCGAGACCCTGGGCACGGGCGAAGGCGCGGGCGGCCCGCTGCGCGGCCTCCCCCGAGCTGCCCCAGAGGGCGGGCGCGGCCTCCCCGGCCGGGGCCAGCTGCAGGGGGTGCAGGCCCAGGTGCACGATCGCCCCGGTCCGGGGCCCGCCGAGGCGCGCGCGGGTGATCCAGCCGTCGCACTGCCAGCGGATCCGGTCGACCACGTCGGCGACGCCGAGCGCGCCGTCGTGCCGCCAGGTGCGCTCCATCTCCTCGCCGCTCTCGGTGCGGGCCACGATCCGCAGCCGCGTGCACACCAGTCCCCGCTCGGTGAGCATCGCGTGCAGCTGCTCGGCGAGCGGGCGGGCCACGAACGCCGCCTGGTCGGTGCGCACCAGCGGGGTCTCCAGGGCGGCCTCGGCGAGCACCGGCTGGGTGGGGTGATGGGCGGAGGGCGGGGCCGGCTCCCCGCCGCGGGAGAGCAGGTGGAGGGCGGCCACGTCCGGGCCGAAGCGGTCGGCGACCGAGGCCGTAGGCAGTGCGGCGAGATCGCCGAGGGTGGCGACGCCGAGCCGCTGCAGCAGGTCGACGGTCTCGGCGAGCTCGAGGCGCCTCTCGGGCCGGGTCGCGGAGGGCTGGCCGCGATGCCCCCAGCCGGGGCCGACGGGGGCGTGCCGCAGCGCCTCGATCGGGTGCGGGGCGAGGTAGTCGGCACTGCGGCCGGGGCGGATGATCCTCCCGGCCGGGGCGGCGAGCAGGGCCGCGAAGGGGCCGTCGGCGATGCCCACGGTGCACTCCCAGCCGGTCAGCTCGGCGACCGCGTCGAGGATCCGCTCCGCGAGCGCCGCCTCCCCGCCCTGGTGCCGGGCGGGCCCGCGGGCCGACATCAGCAGCACCCCGGGGCGGAGCACGTCGACCCCCGCGGCGATGGTGTCCACGGCGGCGGCGACCAGCTCGAACAGGGCGGACTCGGCGTCGCGGTCCGTCTCCAGCACGAGCGCCTCGGGGCAGGCGGCGCGGGCCGCGCGACGGGTCATGCCGGGACGCACCCCCGCCTCCCGGGCGGCGGGGCCGACGTGGGTGACGCGATGGTTCTCGAGCAGCAGCACCGGCACGGCCGACGGGTCGACCGGCCCCGGCGGGCCCGCGCTCTCCTCCCCCGTCGCTGCGGTGCTCGCCTCCGCGCGGCGCTGATGGCGGTCCAGCGCCGCGAGCAGCGGCCAGTCGGGCACGGTCACGGCGACCGTGCGGGTGGCGTCGGCCATCAGCCGGCCCTCGGGACCATCTGCAGCGGGCGCACCTCGGCCGCGGCGGGACCGGCGGCGGAGCTGGCCGCGGCGGTGCTGGACAGGGCGGGGCCGGGGATCGCGGCGAGGAGCCCGCGGACCTCGGGCAGCAGCACCTCCACGCTGCGGCCCGCGCCGATCCCCCGCCCGCTCGCGGTGACCGCCAGGCGCCGCCGACGCAGCCGTCCCGAGCCCTGGCCGAGACCGGTCCAGCCGCGGCTCTCGGTGCGCAGCACGAGATCCGCCCGACCGGGCGGGGAGGCGGCCAGCAGCAGGGTGTCGGCGGTGCGGGCGCGGCCCTGGAGGGTGCGCCACAGGGCGGGGGCGGGCAGCGCGCCGGGGCCGAGCACGAGCACCCCCACGCCGTCGGCGAGGGCCGAGAGCACCTGCGGGGCGCGGTCCCCGTCGGCCGGGGCGAGGGCGAGGCGGAAAGGATCCAGCCCGGCGTCCAGGGCGGCACGCAGCCCGAGGTCCGGCAGGCCCGCGAGCGCGCACCAGGAGTCCTCCCCCGCGGCGGCGGCCGCGAGGGCGAGCAGCAGCGACGTGCTCCCCGCGCCCTCGATCGCGACCGAGCTGCCCGCGCGCAGGCCGGTGCGCGGGAACAACGGGGCCAGCGGGGCGGGGACCGGCAGCCGGGTGCCGGTGGGATCGGCGGCGGTGAGGCCCGCTGCGGACCCGCCGGGCTCCCCCGCCGTCGGCCTCTCCCCCACCGTGGCGGGGCCGACGGGAGCCGACGCGCCGGGGACGGACGGCGCCGCGGGCTGCAGCGCGGTGCGGTCGATCCGCCCGCCCCAGCGGGCGGCGGAGCGCTCTGCGGCGCTGAGCGCGGCACGGGCCCGGGAGAGCCGCTGCTCCCGGTCCTCGCTCTGCAGGGCGGTGCTCATCGTGCTCCTCCTCCCGGACGCCATTCCCTCGCACACATGTTCGAACAGGGATTCGAACTGTACGCCGCGGAGGGGTGGCTCTCAAGGTGTCCTGGTCGTGACATCGAACGTATGTGCGAAGTCTGCGGGAGGGGTGTGACAGACGAGTCGGGGGCCTCCCACTGGGAGACGGACACCCTCGCGCGGCGCGAGCAGAACTGGCGGCGGTGGCTCGAGGGCGGCAGCGCCGTCACCGTGGCCGAGACCGTGGCCGAGCCCGTAGGAGAGGAGAGCGGCGCGATCATCGGTTTCGCCATGACCGGGGACGCGCGGACCGTCGGCGAGCACGCTCCCGCCCGCGAGCGGGAGCTGTTCTCGATCTACGTGCTGGCCGCGCATCACGGCGGCGGCGCGGGTCAGGCCCTGCTGGAGGCCGCCCTCCCGGCGGGCACCCCGGCCCAGCTGTGGGTCGCCGAGCAGAACCCTCGCGCCCGACGCTTCTACGCCCGCAACGGCTTCGCCCCCGACGGGGTGCAGGTCCTGGATGCCGTGCTCGACCTGGAGGAGCTGCGACTGGTCCGCTGAGCCGTCAGGGGCGGAACAGGCCGGAGCTCGACCCCGCGCCCGTCAGAGGGCGTCGAGCAGGCGCCGCCGGTCCAGCAGATGCCAGCCCCACAGCAGCGCGCCCACCACCACGTAGCCGAGCGCCGCGAGCGCCAGCACGGTGAGGCTGCCGGTAACCAGCGGGGCGACCACCCCGGAGAGCAGCGCGTTCATCACCAGGGTGAAGAAGGTGCCCAGCGAGGCCGCGGCGCCGCGCTGGTGCGGGAACAGGTCGAGGATCTCCAGCTGCATCGGGGCGAAGAACAGCGAGGCCGTGAAGGTCATCAGCATCGGCCCCACGAGCACCGGGATCAGGGAGGGGTCCAGGCCGCCCGACGGCGCCGGGACCAGCATCACCACCACCAGGTTGAGCACGGTGGTGATCAGCGTGCCGAGGAAGCCGAGGGTGATCAGACGGCTGCGGTCCATCGACTCGGCCACCCGACCGACCACGAAGGACCCGGCCATCATCCCGAGGATCAGGGGGCCGAAGAGCACCCAGAAGTCCTGCTCGCCGAGGCCCAGCAGGCGCACTACGACGATCGGGGCAGCGGCGACGAACACGAAGTGGGCGGCGAAGCCGAAGGCCGTCGCGAGCGCGATCCGCACCATCATCAGCGAGCGGCCCACCTCCCACAGTGACCCCAGCACCGCCCCGATCCGCAGCGGGATCCGCTGCTCGCGGGGCAGCGACTCGGGCATGAGCGCCGTCAGCACCAGGACGAGCACGCCGTAGAGGCCCACGCCCGCGAACACCCACCGCCAGTCCCCCAGCAGCATCAGCCAGCCGCCCAGCATCGGCGCGATGACCGGGGAGAGGGCGAAGATCATCATCACCCGGGCCATCAGGCGCTGTGCCTCGGCTCCCTCGAAGAGATCGCGGATCACCACGCGGGAGACGATCGTGGCGGCCCCCGCGCTGACGCCCTGCAGCACGCGCAGGGCGATGAGCATGCCCATGCCGGAGGCGAGCACCGCCCCGAACATCGCGAGGATGTAGATCGCGAGCCCCGTGAGCATCACCGGCTTGCGGCCCAGCGCGTCCGAGAGCGGGCCGTGGAAGACGCTCATCACGGCGAAGGACGCGAGGTACACGCTGATCAGCTGCTGCAGCACCACGTCCGAGGCGCCGAACTCCCCGCCGATCTGGGCGAAGGCGGGGAAGATCGTGTTGATCGTGAACGGACCCAGCATGCCCAGCGCGGCGAGGGTCAGCGTGATCCGGGCACCGCCGACGCCCCGGGGCGTCGAGGGGGCGGAGCGGGACGGATCAGCGGTGGTCACCGCCCGATCCTAGTCGGGAGGACGACCGGCGTGGCGGACGGTCCTGACGCCCCCGCGTCGGCCGATGCCATGATGGGCGGACGCCGATCCGATGGAGGAGAAGAGCATGCGAGCACTGGTGCTGCACGAGAAGGGCCGGATGGCCCTCGAGGACGTCCCCGCGCCGGGAGCGCCCGGACCCGGTCAGGTGCGCATCGGGATGCACACCGTCGGCATCTGCGCCTCGGACGTGCACTACTGGACCGACGGGAAGATCGGCCCCTTCGTCGTCGAGGCGCCGATGATCCTCGGCCACGAGGGCGCCGGCACCGTCCTCGAGGTGGGCGAGGGCGTCACCGGCCTCGCCGTCGGCGACCGCGTCGTTATGGAGCCGGGCGTGCCCGACCCCGCCTCCCGCGCCGTCAAGGAGGGCAACTACAACGTCGATCCCGGCGTCGAGTTCTGGGCCACCCCGCCGGTGCACGGCTGCCTCGCCGAGGAGGTGCTGCACCCCGCGGCCTACACCTACCGGCTGCCGGAGTCGATGAGCTTCGCGGAGGGAGCGCTGATCGAGCCCTTCGCCGTGGGCATGTTCGCGGCGACCAAGGCGGAGATCTCCCCCGGGGACGTCGCGGCCGTCGTCGGCGGCGGCACCATCGGGATCATGACCGCTCTCGCCGCGCTCGCCGGCGGGGCGAGCCACGTGTTCCTCTCCGACGTGCTGCCCGAGAAGCTCGCGCTGCTCGACGGCATCGCCGGGATCACCACGGTGAACGCCAAGGAGCAGGACCTCGGGGAGGTGGTCCGCGAGGCGACCGGCGGCTGGGGCCCGCAGGTGGTCTTCGAGGCGACCGGCGCCGCGCCCGCGTACCGGGCGCTGTGGTCGCTTCCCGCTCCCGGCGGCCGCATCGTGCTGGTGGGCATGCCGGTGGACCCCGTCCCCTTCGACATCGCGACCGCGCAGAGCCGCGGGATCTCGCTCGAGACGGTGTTCCGCTACGCGAACGTGCACCAGAAGGCGATCGACCTCGCGGCGAGCGATGCCGTGGACCTCTCCCGCTTCGTCAGCGAGACCTTCGCCTTCGAGGACTCGGTCGCCGCCTTCGAGCGCTTCCTCGAGGGCCGCCCGACGGACGTGAAGATCCAGATCACGCTGTGAGGCGGGTGCCGCCGGTCCTCCTGGGCCTCGACGGCACCCGGGAGGACCGGCAGCGGGCCCTCGAGGACTGGGCGCGGTCCTTCCTCGACGGGGCCGGTCACAGCGTCCCCAGCGCCTCCCCGGGTCCGCGTCGAGGTCGAGGCCCTCGAGCACGGTGAGCAGCTGCCGCTCCTCGTAGCGGACGTGGCTCTCCATGATCGCGGCGATGCCCTCGAGATGGCCCGCGAGCACCGCCGGGGAAAGCGCGAGGCCACCGCCGCCTGCAGACCGCCGAGCAGGTGGCCGATCATCGAGTTGTCCTGCTCGAGCGCGCGCAGCACCGGCGCGAGATCGGGATGGGCGGCCGCGATCGCCGGGAACAGGGTGCGGTCCTCGCCGGTGTGGTGGGCATCCAGCGCGCTGCAGAACCCGTGGCAGAACAGCAACAGCTCCCGGGTGGGATCCTCGGCGGGATCACCCCGATCCACGGCCTCGCGGGTGATGCGCAGCGCTTCGCGCAGGCGCGCATGCACGCGCCGTATCTCGTGGCTCCAGGCGATGAGCCGGGTCGTCTCGCGCTCAGTCACGCGCGGACGACGGGGGCGACGAAGTCATCGTCGGTCTCCCTCGGTTCGGCGCCTCCATGCCTGACACGGTCTGCCACCGGCACGCGACGCTGGCGGGAACGGTACCAGGGCGGTGCAATCCGCTGGACGAGCGCGGCGGGCGGTGCCAGTCTCGGGCGATGAGCACCCACGAGACCACCCGCTCCGCCTGGGAGGACGCCTCCCAGAAGCATGTGCGGGAGTACGCCGAGCATCTCGAGCAGGCCCGCACCGCCCGCCTGCTGCCGATCGAGGAGAAGGTGCTCGGCGCGTTGCTCCCCGGCTCCGCGGTCCTCCACCCGCAGAGCGGTCATGGCCTCGACGACCACGCCCTGCTGCGACTCGGCGCCGCCTCGGTGCACGGCCTGGACTACAGCCCGACGGCGGTCGCGGCGGCGCAGCGCCGGGCCGACGAGCTCGGTGCCGCCTGCCGCTACGAGGTCGTCGAGCTGCCGGAGACCGGACTCGAGGACGGGATCGCCGACCTCGTCTACACCGGCAAGGGCGCGCTGATCTGGATGGCGGACCTGCACGCCTGGGCGCGGGAGATGCACCGCCTGCTGAGACCGGGCGGGCACCTGTTCGTGCTCGAGGCGCATCCGCTCGTGCCGCTGTGGGCCTGGGACGCCGACGAGGCGCGGGTGCGTCCGGACCGCGGCTACTTCGCGCCGAGCCACGCCAACGACACCTTCCCGGCGCGCGGGGCGACGGAGCATCAGCGCACTCTCGCCGAGCTGGTGATGACGGTGCAGGGCGCGGGCTTCGAGCTGCTGCACCTGGCCGAGCATCCCGAGCCGTTCTGGCAGCCGGACGGGGAGGAGCCCGCGGCCGCCTGGGACGGCCGTCTGCCGAACACGATCAGCCTGCTGGCCCGTCGGCGGGTGGACCGACACCCGTCCTGACGGCCCGACCACGAGGGGTGCCCTGTCAGGTCCTCCCGGTCGGAGCCGGAGCCTCCTAAGGTGCCCGGAGCCCCCTCCGGATCGTCGAAGGACCCCATGACCACCGCCATCCCCCGGCCCTCCCCCGTGCCCCGCCTGCTCGTGCCCGCCTCGGCGCTGCTGTGGGGACTGCACTCCTCGCTGCTGAGCCCTGCGCTCGCCCTGATCCTGGCGACGCTCTACGACGCCTCCACGGCGGACATCGGCTGGACCCTCGCGATCTACAACGCGGGCGGATTCCTCGCCGCGCTCGTGCTGCCGGCCTGGGCCGACCGGCGCCGCAACTACCTCGCGCTGCTGATGGCCGCCGCGGGGCTGACCATCGCGCTCGCCGCAGCCCTCGCCGTGGCCACCACCCTGCCGTGGGCGACCCTCGCCCTGGTGGTGCTCGGCGGACCGGCGGGTCTCGGCACGACGATGCTCTTCGCGCACCTGCGGGACGCGGGCGAGAGCACCTCCTCGATCGTGAACACGCGCGCGATCATCTCCGCCGCGTGGATGGGCGGGCCCCCGCTCGCCACCGTGATCATCGGCTGGGTGGGGCCGCGCGGCATCCTCCTCGCGCTCGTCGTGATCGCGGTCGCGAACATCGCCACCGCCGCCGTGATGATCAGCCGCCGTCACGCGCAGAGCGAGGAGGCCGCCGTTCCGGCGCGCTCCCCGCACGGCCTGCCGCCGGGCAGCCGTGCCGCGACGCTGCTGATCATCGGCGCCTTCGTGCTGTTCCAGGCCACCAATGCGACGGCGATGACCTTCATGACGCTCTACGTCACGCAGACGGTGGGCCTGCCGGTGCTGTGGGCGGGCGTCGCACTCGGGCTGACCGCGGCGCTCGAGGTGCCGGCCCTGGTCATGGCCGGCCGGCTCGGGGAGCGCACGTCGCATCTGCGGCTGGTCGCCGTCGGCGCCCTGCTCTCTGCCGTCTACTACGCGGGGCTGGTGATCGTCACCGAGCCGGTGCTGCTGCTCGTCCTGCAGATCCCCAACGCCCTCGGCTTCGCCGCGATCTCGGGGATCGGCCTCGCCCTGTTCCAGGACATGATCCCCGGGGCGGGCGTGTCCACGGGCCTGTTCATGAACGCGCGGCGCGTGGGCGCGGTGCTGTCCGGGCCGATCATCGCCGCGGGGGTGCTGCCGCTGCTCGGGCAGCGGGGAGTCTTCGTGATCTGCGCGGTCCTGACTCTCGCCGGCCTCGCCCTCATCCCGCTCGCGAAGCGGCTCGCGGCCCCGCCGGAGACGGCCGCCGTCGCCGAGTGAGCCGGCTGAGTCGACGGAGCCGACCAGGACCGGGCTCGACCCGTGCTGCCCCAGGGGATCAGGCGCGCTCCGCGGCGGCGGTAGAGCCGGCGGCCGGGGCGGGAGAGGTCTCCGCGAGACTGCCCAGCAGGCGCAGCCGCTCCGCGCTGGGCGAGCCCGGCTCCGCGGTGTACCCGAAGAGGAACCAGTCGGGATGGGCGGGCAGGGCCATCGCCTCGTAGCCGAGCTCGAGGTCGCCCACCTCGGGGTGGCGGATGCGCTTGATGCCGGTGCGATGGTGGCGCACGTCGTGCGCCGCCCAGCGCACCCGGAAGTCGTCGCTGCGGGTGACCAGCTCGCCGATCAGGTCGGTGAGGCGCCTCTCCCGCGGGCTCTGCCCCGCATAGGTGCGCAGGGTGGCGACGATGCCCGAGGCGTTCTCCTCCCAGTCGGGGAAGAAGGTGCGGGAGGCGGGGCTGAAGAAGACGAACCGTGCGGTGTTGCCCCGGGCGGCGGGGTCGCTGATCACCGGGGCGTACAGGGCGCGGCCGATGGGGTTCGCGGCGACCAGGTCCATGCGACGGTCCCGCATCCACACCGGCACGGACACCGCGTCGAGGAAGCGCTGCAGGGTCGGGGGGACCTCGGTCTCGGCGGCCCTCGGGCGCCGCCGGACGGGCGGACCCGCGGCCTCCGCCAGATCGTGCAGGTGATCGGACTCGGCCTCGTCGAGCTGCAGGGTGCGGGAGATCGCCTCGAGCACCTCCGGGGAGACGCCGCGCAGGTCGCCGCGCTCGATCCGGGCGTAGTACTCGACGCTGATGCCCGCGGCCATCGCGACCTCCTCGCGGCGCAGCCCGGGGACGCGCCGCCGACCGCCGCCGAGGATCCCCGCCCGTTCGGGCGTGATCCGGTCGCGGCGCGTGCGCAGGAAGTCGCTCACCTCTGCTCGATGGTCCATGGGGGCACCGTAGTGCGTCTCGCTCATCCCGCCAGGCTAGGTCGGCCCGACGACCGGAGGGAGGACCTGTCGGTTTCCCCTTGGCCGCCGCGTCCGCGGCGCGGTGCTCAGCGGGTGGCGAGGGATGCCAGGTGCCGGTCGAGCGCCGTGATCGCCTCCTCCTCGCCGGTCCCGGGCGGACGCCGCACCACGTGGAGGGCCAGCCCGTCGACCAGGGCGTGGAGGCGGGCTGTCTCGACCGCCCGGACCCGCAGGTCCGCGTCGCCGCACAGGGCGCTCAGGGCTTCCGCGCACACTCCGCGGATCGCCTCGTGGAGCTGGAGGTGGAGGGGCACCAGGGCCTCGTCGGTCATGGCCGCGGTGCCGAGCTCGAGCGTCACCTCCATCTCGACTCGGCGCGTCGCATCCAGCGGCAGGAGCTCGTGGAGCACCGCCCGCGCCCAGGGGATCCCCGCCGGCTCCCCGGCGGCCCCTATCCGCTGCTGGAGTCGCTCGAGGAGCAGCTCCATCGCCTGCTCCCGCAGGCTCGCCTGGGTGGGGACCGCGTAGCGGAGGGAGCTCGGGGCGAGCCCGGCTTCGGCGGCGACGTTGCGCACTGACAGGGCCCGCAGTCCGTCCCGGGCGAGGACCCTCAGGGCGGCGCCGGCGATCTCCCGCCGCCGGTGCTCGAGCTCGTCGCGCGTGGTCATCGGGGTCTCCTCGTCATGCGGGAATCCTCGCACAGCCGTGCGAGATGGTGATCTCTCTGGCAGGAGCTTCCCGAAGCTCGTACAACTGTGCGACTCTTGAGATGTCGCACAGTCGTACGAACGAGAGAGGGTGAAGGACCGATGAGCTGGATCGTGCTGATCGCCTCCGGGATGCTGGAGGCCGTCTGGGCGCGCGCCCTGGGCGTGAGCGAGGGGTTCACGAAGATGGGGCCGACGGTGCTGTTCGCCGTCGCGCTCGTGCTGAGCATGGTGGGTCTGTCCCTGGCCATGCAGACGATTTCCGTCGGCACCGCCTACGCGGTCTGGGTCGGCATCGGCGCGTTGCTCACCGCGCTCTACCCGATCCTCCGCGGCGAGGAGACCCTCGGGGCCGCACGGGGATTCCTGCTGGCCGTCCTCATCGGCTCCATCGTCGGCCTGAAGGCGGTGGCGTGATGGTGTGGATCGTGCTCGTGGCCAGCGCCTTCCTCGAGGCGGTTTGGGCCAATGCGCTCGGCGCGAGCGACGGCTTCACGAAGCTGCTCCCCTCGCTGGTCTTCGTCGCCGCGGTCATCCCGGGAATGGTCTCCCTCGCCTGGGTCGCGAAGCGGATGCCGATCAGCACCGCCTACGCCCTCTGGGCCGGGCTCGGCGCCGCCTTCACCGTGCTGTGGGCGATGCTCGCCGGCACCGAGCCGGTCACCGTGCTGAAGGTGCTGATGCTGACCGGCATCGTCGGCAGCGTCGTGGGGCTGAAGCTGCTCACCCCGGTCACGACGACGTCCGCGAAGTCTGCGGAGTCCGAGGAATCCTCCGCGGAGTCGGAGGAGACCTCCGCGGCGACGGCGCCGTAGGAGGAGGCGCCCGCCCGGGCGGCTCAGGCGCGGCCCAGCATCGCCCGGCGCTGCCAGAAGACCACCGCGCTCGCCGCGGCGACGTTCAGGGAGTCCACTCCCCCGGCCATCGGAATCACCACGTGCTCGTCGACGGCCCGCAGGGTTGCGGGCTTCAGGCCGTGCCCCTCTGCGCCGAGGACCAGGGCGACCTTCCGATCCGCCCCGAGATCGACCTCGTCGAGGGAGCGGGCTCCGTCGGTCAGCGCAAGGGCGAGCACGTCGAAGCCCGCCCCGTGCAGCACGTCGATCCCGTCGCCGGGCCAGGCGGGTAGGCGGGCCCACGGCACCTGGAAGACCGTGCCCATGGACACGCGGATCGAGCGGCGGTACAGCGGGTCGGCGCACTGCGGCGTGACGAGCACCGCGTCCACGCCGAGCGCGGCGGCGGAGCGGAACATCGCGCCGACGTTCGTGTGGTCGACGATGTCCTCGAGCACGGCGACGGTGCGGGCGCCCTCGAGCAGCTCTGCGACGCCCGGCAGCTCGGGTCGCTGCATGGCCGCGAGCGCGCCGCGATGGAGGTGGAAGCCGGTGAGCCGCTCGAGCAGGGGCTCCTCCCCGACGAACACGGGCACCTCCGGGAAGCGCTCGTAGAGCGGCGCGAACCTCTCCAGCCACTTCTCGCTCATGAGGAAGGAGCGGGGCGCCATCCCGGCGTCCATCGCGCGGGAGATCACCTCGTAGCTCTCGGCCATGAACAGGCCGCGCTCGACCTCGACGCGGGAGCGGAGCTTGACGTCCGTCATCCGCAGGTAGTCGTCGAGGGCGGGGTCGGCGAGGTCGGTGATCGGTCGCAGCTGCTCGCTGCGGTCCTCCGTCACCGGGTCAGTCCAGCGACAGCGAGCGGGCGGTGAAGCGCTCCCCGCGCTGCTCGACCACGAGCGGCAGCCCGAAGGTGCGGGTGAGGTTCTGGGAGGTGAGGGTCTCGGCGATGGGGCCGGCGGCCACGATCTTCCCTTCGCGCACCAGTGCCGCGTGGGTGTACCCCGGGGGGATCTCCTCGACGTGGTGGGTGACCAGCACGGTCACGGGGGTCGCCGGGTCCTTCGCGAGGCGCCCGAGGGAGCGCACCAGGCCCTCGCGGCCGCCGAGGTCGAGGCCCGCCGCGGGCTCGTCGAGAAGCAGCAGCTCCGGGTCGGTCATCAGGGCCCGGGCGGCGAGAACCCGCTTGCGCTCGCCGGTGGAGAGGGTGCCGAACATGCGGTCCGCGAGGTGACCCACGCCGAAGGCGGCCAGCAGCGTGCTCGCCCGCTCGGTGTCCATCTCGTCGTAGGACTCCTGCCAGCGGCCCACGATCGAGTAGCCCGCCGTCACGACCACGTCGAGCGCCTTCTCCTCGACGGGGATGGTGTCGGCCAGCTCCTGGCTGGCGAGGCCGATCAGCGGGCGCAGCTCGAAGATGTCCACCCGCCCCAGCTGCTCGCCGAGGATGGTGACGGTGCCGCTCGTGGGGTGCAGACGCGTGGAGAGCAGCCGCACCAGGGTCGACTTGCCGGCGCCGTTCGGGCCGAGGACCGCCCAGCGCTCGCCCTCGTGGATCTCGAGGGACACGGAATCGAGGATGTTGCGACCGCTCCGGCGGACGACGACATCGGAGAAGGAGGCAGCTGCGACGGACATGCTCCGAGCCTATCGTCAGCAGGGCGTCGGGGTCGGCACTGACCGGCCGCCGCGCCCCTAGACTGACCGCACCCCAGCCGCCGCCCAGGAGGTCCTGTGCCGCATCGCCCCGTCTCCCTGCACGCCCCACGAGGATCGGTCGCCGCCGACGTGATCCGCGAGGGGATCGACGTCCTGCTCGCCCGGGACGGTGAGGAGGTGCCGCTCGCGTTCCCGGCCGAGGTGCTCGCCGCGGCCGAGGCGGCCGCCGCCCGGGATCCCGCCGCCGAGGAGCGGGTCGATCGCATCGACGTCCCCTTCGTCACCCTCGACCCCGCCTCCTCCACGGACCTCGACCAGGCGATGCACCTCGAGCGGCAGGGCGACGGCTTCCAGGTGCTCTACGCGATCGCGGACGTCCCCTTCTTCGTCGACCTCGACGGCCCGATCGATCACGAGGCCCGCCGCCGAGGCGAGACCCTCTACCTGCCGGATCGGCGGATCCCGCTGCATCCCGAGGTGCTCTCGGAGGGCGTCGCCTCGCTGCTGCCGGACCAGACCTGCCCCGCCTTCGTGTGGGTGCTCGACCTGGACGCGCGCGGTGAGGTGCGCAGCGTCGACCTCGAGCGGGCGCTGGTCCGCTCCACCGCCAAGCTCGCCTACGACCAGGTGCAGCAGGAGCTGGAGACGGGCGAGGGCCACCCCACGATGCTCCTGTTGCAGGAGATCGGCGGCCTGCGCACGGCGCTCGAGGCCGAGCGGGGTGGGGCGAGCCTGAACGTCCCCGAGCAGGAGGTCATCGCCGAGGGCGACTCGGTGCGGCTCACCTGGCGCCGGCCTGCCCCGATCGAGGACGCCAACGCCCAGATCTCCCTGATGACGGGGATGGCCGCGGCCTCCCTCATGCTCGAGCACGGGGCAGGGATCCTGCGCACCATGCCCGCCGCCGAGCAGCGGGCCGTGGACCGCTTCCGGCGGCAGAGCGAGGTTCTCGGCGTGCCCTGGCGCAGCGACCAGGCCTATGGCGAGTTCCTGCGCACCCTCGACTGGCGCGAGCCCTCCCATCTGGCATTGCTGAACCAGGCCACCTCGCTGTTCCGCGGCGCCTCCTATGCGGCGTTCACCCGTCCCGAGGAGATCCCCGAGGATCCCGTGCAGGCCGCGATCGCCGCTCCCTATGCCCACACCACCGCTCCCCTCCGCCGGCTCGTGGACCGCTTCGTGCTGCTGGTCTGCCACGCCCATGCCCAGGGCCACGCCCCGGCCCCGGAGCTGCTCGCCGCCCTCGGGGAGATCCCCGGGGCGATGCAGGAGACCGGTCAGCGAGCCGGAGATCTCGAGCGGCGCGCCCGCGAGCTCGTCGAGACCCTCGCCCTCGCCGCCTGGGAGGGCGAGACCTTCGACGCGACCGTCATCGAGCGGCGCGAGGCGAGCGAGGGCCGGGACGGCGAGGGCGGCGCTCCGACCCGCGTCGAGGTCCAGCTGCTCGACCCGCCGGTCACCGCGTGGGTGCCGATGGACGCCGAGCCCGGCACCGTGGTGCGGGTGCGGCTGGAGTCCGTGGACCCGACGCAGCGCACGGCCGAGTTCGTCGCCGCTGACCGGGCTGGTTCCGAGGACGGGGCGGGCACCATCGTCGCGGCGGATCCGGCCCACTCCACGGAGTCCTCGTGAGCGAGCCGGGCGGTCGCGACCTCGTCGCCCTCCCCCGCGCCGCCGTGCTGATGCTGTGGGCCTCCGCCTACCTGCGCGGCGATGTCGGACCCGACGACGTCACGGAGCTCTCGATCGGCGCGGACCGCTCCGGGCCCAGTGGCCAGGGCGAGGACCTCTTCGACTGGCTCACCGCGCTGCGTCGGCTTCCCCTCCCGCAGCTGCGCCTGGTGCTCCCGGCGCCGGGCCGCATCGCCGGACTGGTGGGTCCGCCGCAGGCCCTCCCCGCGGCGCTCGAGGCGGAGCAGGCGATCGTCGTGACCGTCGCGGGCATCGCGGGCATCGCCGACCACACCCTCGTGCCGCTGGTGACCGAGGTGCCGGAGAGCGCCCGTCCGATGCATGCCGTGACCTGGATGCGCTTCCCCGCCCCGCTCGGCGCGCAGGTGCCGCCGCCGGCGAGTTCCGGTAGCGCCCGCGAGGAACTGCTGCACGCCCTGCGACGCACAGCCGAGGGCAGCGTCGACCTCGATCTCGTCCCCGACGAGCCGGTCGAGCTCGCCCGGGTCCCCGCGACCTGGACCACGACGGGCCTGCCGCGGCATCTCGAGGCCGGGACCGCCCACCTGCTGGTCCTCGCGGCCCGCACCCTGCTGCTCACCCGCAGCGAGATCGAGGAGGGGCACGGGCACACGCAGCACCTCGCCGAGGCCCTCGCCCGCCGCGGACTCCTCGACGAGCTGCACGACGCGGCGCGGTCGGCGCTCGTCGAGGTCATCGAGCGGATCGTTACCGCGGAGACCGACGGCATCGGCTGACCACCAGGGCCCGCCGACGGGGGCGGGTCCCGTCGGCCCTCCCCCGTCGGCCGCCGCCGACGGCACCGGCTCAGCCGAGCGGGATCAGCCGTGCCGGGCGAGGACCGTGCGGTACACCTCGAGGGTGCGCTCGGCGATCGAGGCCCAGGAGAAGTGCTCCGCCGCGCGGCGCCGCGAGGCCTCCCCCATCTCCTGCGCCCGTACCGGGTCCGAGACCATGCGCACCAGGGCGTCGCGCAGGTCCGCGACGAAGCGGTCCGGGTCCACCGGGGTGCCGGTGCCGTCGGTGAGCTGCTCGAGCTGCACCAGGTAGCCCGTCTCGCCGTCGACCACGACCTCGGGGATGCCGCCGGTGGCGGAGGCGACCACGGGGATCCCGCAGGCCATCGCCTCGAGGTTCACGATGCCGAGCGGCTCGTAGATGCTCGGGCACACGAAGGTGGTCGCGTGGCTGAGGATCTGGGTCAGCTCGTGCCGGGGCAGCATCTCGGTGATCAGGTGGACCGTGCCGCGCTCGGCGGCGAGCTCGCGGACCAGTCCGTCCACCTCGGCGGCGATCTCCGGGGTGTCCGGGGCGCCGGCGCAGAGCACCACCTGGTACTCGGCGGGCAGTTCGCGCACCGCGCGCAGGAAGTAGGGCAGGCCCTTCTGGCGCGTGATCCGGCCGACGAAGACGATCGTCGGTGCCTCCGGGTCGATGCCGCGGGAGGTCAGGGCCGAGGTCTCCGGGTTCGGCTGCCAGACGTCGACGTCGATGCCGTTGTGGACCACGTGGACCTTCTCCGGGTCCACGCCCGGGTAGGCGCGCAGGATGTCCTCGCGCATCCCGGCGGAGACGGCGATGATCCCGGCGGCGCCCTCGTACGCGGTGCGCTCGGCGAAGGAGCTGACGCGGTACCCGCCGCCGAGCTGCTCGGCCTTCCAGGGACGCAGCGGCTCGAGCGAGTGCGCCGAGAGCACGTGCGGCATCCCGTGTAGGAGGGACGCCATGTGGCCGGCGAAGTTCGCGTACCAGGTGTGGGAGTGGACCAGGTCCGCGCCCGCGCAGTCCGCGGCGATCAGCAGATCGGTACCGAGGGTCGAGAGGGCGGCGTTGGCGCCCTCGAGCTCGGCGGGGGTCGTGTAGGAGCGGGTGTCCATCTCGTCGCGCTCCGCGCCGAAGGCCCTCACCTGCACCTCCACGTGCTCCCGCAGCACCCGGGTGAGCTCGGCGACGTGCACGCCGGCCCCTCCGTAGATCTCCGGCGGGTACTCCTTCGTCAGCAGGTCCACGCGCATGTCCCGGCCCCTCTCCTGATCCTCTGGTCCACCGGCACCGCCCGCCGTCGATCGACGTCCGCGATCCCGGCGTGACCGGTGCCACGTCTGCACTATCCTCGCATTATGTCCTCCAAGAAGGTCCTCGCCATCGTCCTCGCCGGCGGAGAGGGGAAGCGGCTGATGCCGCTGACCCTGGATCGTGCGAAGCCTGCCGTCCCCTTCGGCGGCATCTATCGTCTGATCGACTTCGCCCTGTCCAACATCGTTAACTCGGGCTACCTCCGAGTGGTCGTGCTGACCCAGTACAAGTCCCATTCCCTGGACAAGCACATCGCGCAGACGTGGCGGATGAGCTCCCTGCTCGGGAACTACGTCGCTCCCGTCCCGGCGCAGCAGCGCCTGGGCAAGCACTGGTTCCGCGGGAGCGCCGATGCGATCGCGCAGTCCCTCAACCTGATCCGCGACGAGAAGCCCGAGCACGTGCTCGTGGTCGGGGCCGACAACATCTACCGGATGGACTTCTCGCAGATGCTCGAGGCCCATGTCGCCTCGGGGAAGTCCTGCACCGTCGCCGCGATCCGCCAGCCGCTCGAACTCTCCGACCAGTTCGGCGTGATCGAGACCGACCCGGCGGACCCGACCACCATCAAGGCCTTCGTCGAGAAGCCGAAGGAGACGGAGGGGCTCGCCGACGACCCCACCCAGATCCTCGCCTCGATGGGCAACTACATCTTCGACGCGGATGCCCTGGTCGAGGCCGTGACCCGCGACGCGGAGGACGACTCCTCGGCGCACGACATGGGCGGCAACATCGTCCCCGGCTTCGTCGCCGCGGGCGATGCGGCGGTCTACGACTTCATCCGCAACGACGTCCCCGGCTCGACGGACCGGGATCGCGACTACTGGCGGGACGTCGGCACGCTCGACGCCTTCTACGACGCGCACATGGACCTGATCGCCGTGCACCCGGTGTTCAACCTGTACAACAGCGACTGGCCCACCTTCACCGGCCATCGCAACGAGCCGCCGGCGAAGTTCGTGCACGCCGGCCCCGGCCGCGTGGGGACGGCGGTGGACTCCGTGATCTCGCCCGGCGTGGTGATCTCCGGTGCGCAGGTCTCCAACTCCGTGCTCTCCCCGGGCGTGCGGCTGAACTCCTGGTCGACGGTCTCCGACTCGGTGCTGATGGACAACGTGACGGTCGGACGGCACTGCCAGATCCACCGCGCGATCATCGACAAGGACGTGGTCATCCCGCCGCGCACGCAGATCGGGCTGGATGCCGCCGCCGACCGCGCCCGCGGCTGGGTGGTCACCGAGTCCGGGATCACCGTGATCGGCAAGGGCACGGTCATCGAGCCGTGAGCGGGACGGTGCGCACGGCGACGGGCCTGCTCGTGTCCGACGTCGACTCGACCTTCCTCACGCAGGAGGTGATCGAGCTCGTCGCCGAGCACGCGGGAGTGCGGGACCGGGTCGAGGAGATCACCACCGCCGCCATGCGCGGGGAGCTCGACTTCTCCCAGTCGCTGCGCGCCCGGGTGGCGCTGCTCGAGGGGCTCGAGGAGTCGGTGCTCGCCGAGGTGCGGGCGGTGCTCGTGCCGACGCCAGGCGCGCTCGAGCTGATGGCCCGGGCGCGGGCCGCCGGCTGGGTGACGGCTCTCGTCTCCGGAGGCTTTCACGAGATCATCGATCCCCTCGCCGCCGAGACGGGCATCGATCACGTGCTCGCCAACCGCTTCGAGATCGTCGACGGTCGCTTCACCGGCAAGGTCAGCGGTCCGATCATCGACGGCGAAGCGAAGCGGCGCACCCTGCTGGAGCTCGCCGAGCGCTACGGGCTGCCGCGCGAGCGGGTGGTCGCGATGGGCGACGGCGCGAACGACCGGCTGATGGTCGAGGAGGCGGGGACCGGTATCGCGTTCCGGGCGAAGCCCGCGCTGCGTGAGGCGGCCGATGTCATCCTCGACGGAGAGTCGCTGCTCGATGCGTGGCCGCACCTGGAGGCTGCGGCCTCCCGCCGACCCGTCAGCAGTCCCTGACGAGGATCGGCCCGCCCGGCGTTGCGCGCGGAGCGGGCCGATCCTCGTCGTGGCGGTGGAGCGCCCGAAGCGGTGTGCGCGAGCTCAGGGGCGCACGATGGTGTGCAGCGTGAGCCCGTCCTCGTCGAGGTCCTGCCAGTGAGGCAGCGCGCCGGACAGCACGCCCATCGCCCCCGTCGGCATGCCGATGCGGGCCTGAGCCTCGGCCCCCGAGTCGGAGTCCTCGGCGGCGAGATGCGAGATCACCGCGGAGATCGTCGGCTCGTGCCCGATGACCAGCAGCACCGAGTGCTTGTCCTTCACCTCGCGGACGAGGGAGAGGAGCTCCCGCCCGCCGCCGGTGTAGATGTCCTCGTGGAAGGTCACCTTGCCGTCGAAGGACGGCATCGCCGAGAGCACCGCCTCCCAGGTCTCAGTGGTGCGCCGGGCGTCCGAGACGAGCACCCGCGAGACCCGCACGTTCTGGGACTCGAGGTACTCCCCGACCAGTTGGGCCTGGGACCGGCCGCGGTCGGCGAGGGGACGCTCGTGGTCCGCGACGCCGGTGCCGCTGTCGGCCTTGCCGTGACGCATCAGGAGCAGGAGGCGACTGTCGGGGTCCGAGGATGACATGGGGCTGCGTTCACGCCTTCGTTCGTTCGATGGGGAGGGGCCGGTCGAGGGCCGGGCTCAGTGTCCCATGCCGAGGCCGCCGTCGACGGGGATGACGGCGCCGGAGATGTAGGCCGCGTCGTCGCTCGCGAGGAAGGACACAACGCGTGCGACCTCGGCCGGATCGGCGAAGCGGCCCGCCGGGATGGCCTTGCGGTACGAGGCCTGGAGATCCTCGGAGAGGGCCTGGGTCATCTCGGTGTCGATGTAGCCGGGGGCGAGGACGTTCGCGGTGATGCCGCGCGAGCCGAGCTCGCGGGTCAGCGCGCGGGCGATGCCGACGAGCCCGGACTTCGAGGCGGCGTAGTTGACCTGACCGGGCGAGCCGTAGAGGCCGACGACCGAGGAGATCAGCACGATGCGGCCCTTCTTCTTGCGCACCATCGACTTGATGACGCGCTGGACGACGCGGAAGGAGCCGGTGAGGTTCGTGTCGATCACGTTCTCGAAGGACTCATCGCTCATGCGCAGCAGCAGCTGGTCGTCGGTGATGCCGGCATTGGCCACGAGGACCTCGATCGGGCCGTGCGCCGACTCGGCGGCGGCGATCGCCGCATCGAGGGAGGCGCCGTCGGTGACATCCGCGGCGACGGTGAGCGCACCCTCGGGACCGCCCTCGCCCGAGCGGCTGGTGACTGCCACCCGGTCGCCGCGGCGCAGGAACTCCTCGGCGATGGCGCGGCCGATGCCGCGGTTGCCGCCGGTGATCAGGACGCTGCGGGGCTCATGGGGGGCGTCGGACATCGGGGGCTCCTTGCTGGTCGGCATCGTTCGGCACGCTTCGGGGATGCATCTCCCGCGGCGCAGTGTGCTCTACGATACGGTGCGAGAGAGTGTCGGGGTTCTTGGGGGAAGCCCGTCCGTGGATACAGCCTCTGGAAGGTGCTGCCTGATGGCCTACCGATTCAATCCTCCGCCGAACTGGCAGATCGACGATCCCAACTGGACCCCGCCGCCCGGGTGGCAGCCGGATCCGGCCTGGGGTCCCGCCCCCGAGGGCTGGAACTTCTGGGTCGAGGGCGAGGCCGCCCCGGTCGATCAGGCGTCCGTCGAGCAGGCCCCTGCTGAGCAGGCCCCTGCCGAGCAGCCCGTGGCTCCCGCCGACGAGCCGAGCGCCCCCGCCCAGGAGGCGCCGCTCGCCGAGGACGCGGCTGCCGCGCCCGCCGTCGAGGAGCAGGACGATGCCACGCGGATCGTCTCCGCGGGTTCCGTCGTCCCGAGCGGCGAGGAGCAGGCTCCCGCCGCCGAGGCCCCGTTGGCCGAGACCCCGCTGGGCGGGGCGCCCGCGGAGTCCGGCGTCGCCCCGCAGGGCGAGGCCCTCCCCGCCGAGCAGGCGTCGTCCGCCTCCCAGGAGCCCACCGACTCCGAGCCCGCGGCCGCCCCCGAGTACACCGGGAGCTACGCCGGGGCCGCGGACGCCTACAGCGCGTCGGCGTCCGGGTCCGCATCCGGCGCAGGATCTGCGTCCGATGCCTCCTTCTCCTCCTTCTCCTCCTCCGCGTCCGACGCGTCCTCCTCCGACGGCGCGGCGGCTGAGGAGCCGTCCGCTCCGGCCGAGGAGAGCACCTCCGGCAGCGAGGACTCCGATGTCTCGTCGGCCGCGACCGCCGGAGCCGTGGGCGCCGGGGCCGTCGGAGCCGGTGCAGCCGCCGGATACGTCGGCTCCCATCGCGGGGAGCCCCGCGAGGAGCAGCCGCTGGGGACCGACACCGGGGCCGGCACCGACACGGCCGGCGCCGAGTCCGAGCTGTCGTCGGCGGGCGACCCCGCCGTCGCGGATGCCGACGCGACGCACGTCGCCGGGACCGACGAGCAGGCCGCAGCCGCTCCCGTCGGCGATGCCGACGCGACGCACGTCGCGCGGACCGACGAGCAGGCCGCTGCCGTCCTCGACGACGACGCCACGCACGTCGCGAGCACCGATCAGCAGGCCCAGGTGGCCGGCGGCGCCGAGGCGCCGGCCACGGGCGCGAGCGAGACGGCCGAGTACCAGGGACCCGACCTGCAGGCGGACCTCGCCCAGCAGACCCCCTACGAGACCGCGACCGGCGCCGAGCAGCAGGGCTCCGCGCCGTCCGAGCAGGGGCAGGATGCGGCGGCCGCGGCGCCGGCTTACGGACAGGATGGCGGCATGACCAACGGATACGGCCAGCAGGGCGGCTACGGGGACCAGTCCTCGTCGGGCTACGGCCAGCAGGGCTCCGGCGACGGCTCCGGCGAGTCCTCGCCCGCCGGCTACGGCCAGCAGGACCAGGCCGCGGGCTATGGCCAGGCGTCCCCTGCCGGCTACGGCCAGCAGGACCAGGCCGCGGTCTACGGCCAGGCCTCCCCCGCCGGCTACGGCCAGGCCTCCCCCGCCGGCTACGGCCAGGGGTCGCCCGCCGGGTACGCCCAGGGCTCCGCCTCGGACTACGCCGCCCCCGCCTTCGGGCAGGGCTCGCCAGCCGCGTCCCCGGGAGGCTGGACCGCCACGACCGGCCCGAACGAGGCGCCGAAGAAGGGTGTCGTCGCCCGCTTCTGGTGGGTGGGCTGCATCGCCCTCGTCCTCGTGTTCGCCCTGATCGCGGCCATCATCGGCATCGTCCTGTTCACGCGGGGCGGGAACGACGAGGCCGGCGGCGGTGGTGGCGATCAGACCACGACCTCCGAGGAGACCACCGAGGAGGACCCCACCGCTACGGAGGAGGAGCCCACCGACGAGGAGACCACCGAGGAAGAGGAGGAGTACGTCTCCCCCGATCCGACCACCCCTGTGCCGACCATGCCTGCCGAGGGCGCTCAGACCCAGGAAGTCATCAGCGACACCGGCACCGCGAACGTCACCGTGCACATGCAGTGGCAGACCGCGGAGAACCTGCCCAGCAGCTACGGCGGCACCATCGAGCCGGCCGAGTTCGGCGAGTACCTCGTCGTCACCGCGCAGATCGAGGTCACCGAGGGCGAGATGGACTTCCCGTCCTTCTACTGGGAGCTGAACACCCCCTACGGCGGCACCGTCAGCGAGTCCATCGAGACCTACAGCCTCGCCGACAACGGCCGGGACTACGACAGCCTCTACCCGTTCAAGGCCGGGGAGACCTACACCTACATCCTGCTGTACGACGTGCAGCGGGCCGGTGGCAACAAGCTCGTCTACAACAACTGGACCGACGAGTACACCTGGGACGTCGTGGCGTGAGTCCGCGCTTCAACCCCCCGCCCAACTGGCCGGAGCCCCCGCATGACGGGTGGACCCCTCCGGACGGCTTCCGGCCCCCGCACGCGTGGGGGCCGGTGCCGGCGGGATGGCGGCTGTGGCTGCCGGACGAGCCTCTCGCCCGCACCGCACCGCCGCTGCTGGACTCCGTCGATGTCCCCGCGAGCGGTGCCCGCCCCCGGGCTCGCGTCGACACCTACCCCGTCTCCGTCCTCAACCCCGGAATGTGGTCCCAGAACCATCTCGAGGACGAGGACTACGGCTTCCCGCCGGCGAAGCCCGAGAAGCGGCGTCCGCGCCTGCGCCTCGGCATGACGATCACGGTGACGGCCCTCGGATTCGTCCTCGCCGCCCTCACCGCGATCGTCTTCGTACGGCTCGTCGACTTCGCCGTTGACGACCTCATCGGCGTGCTCACCGAGGCCTCCGGACACCTGGGAGCCGTCACCGCGATCGAGGGAGACCAGGCGCGCACGCCGGACGCCCCATGACCGGTCCGCTGCACCCCGCTCCCCCGACGGCGAGTGCGGGGAGCGACGCCTCGCCACGGGTCTCCTGGCGCCGAGTGCTCCTCAGCCGAGAGACCCTCGTCGGTCTGCTCCTCGTGGCCCTCGCCGCCACCGTCTGCCTGGGCCTCGGCCGCTGGCAGTGGCACCGCTTCGAGGAGCGCCGCGCCGAGGCCGCCGTGATCGAGGCCAACTACGACGCGGATCCCGTCGCCCTCTCCCGGCTGCTGCCCACCCCGGGCAGCACGCTCGCGGCCGAGGACGACTGGCAGCGCGTGGAGCTCCGCGGCGAGTACTGCACCGACCCGGGCTGCGTGCTCTACGTCCGCAACCGCCAGTACGGCGGCGCCACCGGTTTCTATCAACTGGTCCCCTTCCGGGCCGAGGACGGCACCGTTCTGCTGATCGTGCGCGGCTGGGTCGACTCCCAGGACTCCGCCTCGCAGCCCGACGACCCCGCCCCCGTCCCCGCGGGCGAGCTGACCCTCACCGCCCGGGTGCGGCCCGCCGAGCGGGTCCTGGATCGTGAGCGCCCCGAAGGCCAGGTCCACTCGATCAACCCCCAGCAGATCGCCGCGGACCTCCCCCTCGACGGCGAGATGGTCACCGGTGCCTACGCGGTGCTCGATGCCGAGCAGCCGGAGTCCGCCCGCCCGATCGCCCTGCCCGCTCCCGACACCTCGCTCGGCCCCCATCTCTCCTACACCGTGCAGTGGGTGCTCTTCGCGATCTTCTTCCCCGCGGCGCTGGTGTACGTCCTGCGACGCCGACTGCAGGATGAGCGCGACGCCGTCGCCGCCGAGAGGTCCGGTCCCGCGGACGAGTCGGCACCCGCCCCGGGGACGACCCCGACCATGCCGGAGCCCGCCCCGGCCACGGTCGCGGCGGCTGGGGGCTCCACGACGGAGCTCTCGAGCGAACAGAGCACGAGCTGCGGCCGCCCCCGTCGGACCCGCACCAGCACCCAGCCCCGGACCGTCGCCCGTGCGCGACGCCGAGGCCAGGACGAGGAGGAAGAGGATGCCCTCATCGATCAGCAACAGCACTGAGGGGCGACCGCACTCGCGTTTCCTGCCCGGGGCCCGGCCGCGGCGGATCGCGCATCGGGGGCTCGTCGCGGACGGCGCCGAGAACACCCTCGGGGCCTTCGAGCGCGCGATCGCCGCGGGCGCCGACGTCCTCGAGACCGACGTGCGCGCCACCGCGGACCACCTCGCGCTGACCGTCCACGACCCCGATCTGCAACGGATCGCCGGGGACCCCCGCCGCATCGCGGAGCTCAGCGCCGAGGAGGCAGGCGCCATCCGCCTCGCGGGCGAGGAGCCGCTCGCCATGCTCGAGGACGTGCTCGGAGGCTTCCCCGAGGTCCAGGTCAACGTCGACGTCAAGGTTCCCGAGGCCATCGGGCCGACCGTCGCGGCCATCGCCCGCACCCGCAGCGCCGACCGCATCTGCCTGACCAGCTTCCACGACGTCGTGGCGCGCAAGGCCGTCGCGACGGTGAAGGCCGCCACCGGGGTCACCCCGGTCCGCTCCCCCGGCCGCGCCACGATCGCCGCCTTCCTCGCGGCCCGCGCCGTCGAGGCGCCCGACAGGGTCATCGCCCGGATCCTGCGGCCCTTCGGCGCGCTCCAGGTGCCGGAGACCTACCAGGGCGTGCCCATCGTCACCCCCGCGAACATCGCGGCCGCTCACCGCGCCGGCTGCGAGGTGCACGTGTGGACGGTGGACGACCCGGAGCACATGCGGGATCTGCTGGTCAGCGGCGTGGATGGTATCATCACCAATCGCGTCGATCTGTTCTCGGAGCTCCTCTCCGGGCAGGCCGACGGCGCGTGACCGACGGTCCGCCGCGGGCACCGGTCCCCCGACCGGAACGGGAACAGATCGTGCCCGTGCGGCGTTGACCGACACAGACCTTCCGGGCGGCACCCCGCCCGGAGCATCTTTCCGGCAGGAAGCGAGAACCGCATGAACAGCCGCAGTCTGCGAGGAACCCGTCTGGGCTCCCTCTCCATGGAGACCGACGAGGGCGTGCTGGCCGCTCCGCGTCAGGAGGCCATCTACGACTGCCCCAACGGCCACAACATCGTGCTGCCGTTCTCCGTCGAGGCCGACGTCCCGGCCGTGTGGGAGTGCCGCTGCGGCGCGACCGCGGTGCTCCGCGACCACGAGAAGCCCGAGGAGAAGCCCGGCAAGCCGGTGCGCACCCACTGGGACATGCTCCTGGAGCGTCGCAGCGAGGAGGACCTGCAGGTGCTCCTCGACCAGCGCCTCGCGCTGCTCCGCGCCGGCAAGCTGCACCAGCGCACCCACTTCTGATCCCGACGGCCCTGCCGTCGCCGCAGAGCCCCCGCATCGTCCGAGACGGTGCGGGGGCTCTGTCGTGAGGTTTGGTCCTGTGGCGCGAGAGGGTCAGTCCTGCTGGATGACCGGCGGGGTGGAGCCGCCCTCGCCACCGGTGCGCCGCTGGCCACCCGGCCCCTGCTCGGGCCGCTGCGCATCGAGGATGATCTCACCGTCGATCACGCCGCCCGTGCTGCGCCGGTAGAGCACGCGCGAGGCGCCCTCGGAGCCGCCGGAGAGGCCCATGGCCCGGACGGTGCGGCGCTGCACCGGGGTGAGCAGCAGGATGATCCCGATCAGGTCGCTGAGCACCCCCGGGAAGGCGAAGCAGAGCGCGGCCAGGAGCGTGAACGCGGGGCGGGAGAGATGCTTCTGCACGTCGCCGCGCCCTCCGAGGGCGCGGAACAGCGACCGCAGCCGCACGAAGGACTGCTGCCCGGCCGCGACCACCAGGGCGACCGCGACGATGCCGCCGACGAGCACGATGACCAGGGGCCACCACAGGTTCGTGTTCACGCCGATGACGATCAGGAGCGCGAGCTCGATCAGGCCGAGGGCGATGATGCCCACCGGCACGAGCACGCCGAGGCGGGAGCGGAGCGGTCCGGGACGCTCGGAGCCGGTCCCCGTGGAGCTGGTCATCGTGCGTCCCCCTTCGCTGCCGTGACGGACCTGCGGGCGCGGCCAGGGTAGCGCAGGGCCGTGCGCAGCTGCTGGGTGCGGTGCGCGACCCCCCAGAGGGTGACCTTCACGAGCGCCTCCCGCACGATCCGCGAGGACATCTTCGAGGCGCCCTCGGTGCGCTCGTCGAAGTCGATGGGGACCTCCGCGATCACGGCGCCGGCGGCGCGGGCCCGACGGGTCATGTCCACCTGGAAGCAGTAGCCCTGCGAGGCGACCCGGCCGCGGACGATCCCGGCGAGGGTCTCCGCGCGGAACGCCCGGAAGCCCGCGGTCGCGTCCCGCACCCCGAGGCCCAGGACCAGCTGGACGTAGAGGTTCGCCCCGCGGGAGAGCAGCAGGCGGCGCAGCGGCCAGTCGTGGACCCTGCCCCCGGTCACCCAGCGGGAGCCGATCGCGAGGTCCGCCCCGCGGCGCAGCCCCTCGAGCAGCCGCTGAAGCTGCTCGGGACGGTGCGAGGCGTCGGCGTCCATCTCCACGAGCTGTGCGTAGCCGCGCTCGAGGCCCCAGGCGAAGCCCGCGAGATAGGCGGGGCCGAGGCCCTCCTTGCCCGTGCGGTGCAGGACGTGCACGTGATCGTCCGCGGCCGCGGCCTGGTCCGCCCACTGCCCCGTGCCATCCGGGGAGGCGTCATCGACCACGAGCGCGTGCGCTCCGGGCACCGCGGCGCGGAGCCGGGCGAGGGTCCCGGGGAGGGCGTCGCGCTCGTCGTAGGTCGGGATCACGACGAGGGTGGGCGGCAGGGAGGCGGTGGAGGGGTGCATGCTCAGGTCCTGGTGGATCGACGGGGACGGGGGCGCGCGAGCGCCCGACGGGAGGTGGACAGCGCCCCGAGGAGTCCGAGGACCGCGACCGCGCTGATCCCCACGCCGATCCACGGACCGGCGGCGACGGCGAGCGTGGTGCCGGTGCGGAGCGGGACGTCCGCGACGACCGCTCCCTGGTCCCAGTGATCCACGAAGTCGAGCTGCCGTCCCTCGGGGGTGAAGATCGCGCTCTGCCCGACGGTGGAGACGTGGACGACGCTCCGCCCTGAGACCACGGCCATCACCTTCGCCTCGGCGAGCTGTTGGATCGCCTCGTGCGAGTCCCCGAAGAGGGCGTTGTTGGACTGCACCACGATCACCTCGGCACCGTCCTCGACGACATCGCCGACGAGGTCCTGGTAGGCGATCTCGAAGCAGATCAGCACGCCGACGGATCCCTCGCCCTGCCCGACGGCGGCGAGGTCCAGCACCCCCACCTCCTCGCCGGGGATCATGTCGCGGCCGATCAGGTCGACCTTGTCGGTGAGGGTGCGGAAGAAGTCCCGGAAGGGGACGTACTCGCCGAAGGGCACCGGGTGCCGCTTCGCATAGGAGTAGGGCATGTCGCCCTCGGGCGTGATGAGGACCGATTCGTTCAGCCGCTGCGTCTCCCCCACCGCGGACTGGGTGCCGATGAGGATCGGGGCGCCGGCCTCCGCGGAGGCGGCGGCGAGCTGCTGGGCGAGCCGGGGATCCTGCCGCGGGTCGTAGCCGGTGGAGTCCTCGGGCCAGACGATCAGCCCCAGTTCCGTGCCGTCGGCCTCGGCGTCGGCGATCACCTGGTGGGTGGTCTCGAGGTGGTTGTCGAAGACTCCCTCGGGCATGGCCATGGTCGCGGGGGCGATGCGTTCCATCGAGCCTTGCACCCCGGCGATGCGCATCGTCGGGCGGCCCTCGGGGGCTCGGTTGGCGGGATAGGGGGTGAGGACCGTGGCGAGCACCGCGGCGACCGCGATCGCCAGCGGCCACACCCCCGAGAAGCCGACGAGGCCCCGGTGGCGCCGGCCCAGGAGCGACAGGGCACCGTGCACCAGCAGCTGGCCGAGCAGGGCCGTCACGAAGGCGAGGCCGGACATGCCGACCCACGGGCCGAGGTTCAGCAGGGGCGAGTCGCCGAGCGCGAAGGCCGCCGATCCCCAGGTCAGTCCGCCCCAGGGGACGGTGCCGCGCAGCAGCTCGACCGCGGTCCACAGCGCGGCGACGACGATCGCCGAGCTCAGCGAGAGACCGCGGCGCACCATCACGGTGCGCGCGGCGAGGCCGTAGACCACCATGTACAGCGCCTCGAAGACGCCGAGCGCGATCCACGGCATCCACCCGGCGTAGGTGCTCGCCCACTGGGTCAGCGGGACGAAGAACGCGAGACCCCAGACGAGGGAGACCAGCATTGCGAGGCGCACCGTGCGCACCAGCAGCGCGGCGCTGAACAGGGCCAGCGCCACCGGCAGCAGCATCCACAGGTCATAGGGAGGGAAGGCCAGCAGGGCGCAGACCCCTCCGAGGGCCGCGAGCAGCAGGGCGACGGGCCAGGGCGTCGGGTCGACCTCGTCGGACGTCGTCTCCGCGGTCCCCCGCGCGGCGGCGGTGCGGGCGGCCGCGCTCATCCGCGCCCCTGCCCGAGCAGATCGTGGACGATCCGGCCGTCGACGATGGTGCGCAGCGCCCGCGGGCTGCCCTGGTCGAGGTCGGGCAGCAGGGGCGTGCGCGAGCGCGGGTCCGTGGACCACGAGTCCACCCCGGTGGCCTTGGACTGGACGGTGAGGTCCCACGGCTCCCAGACCACGAAGGTCGCGGGCTGGCCGGTGCGGAGATCCCCGGGGTGGCGGTCCCCGGCGAGGCGGCGACCGCCACGGGTCGCGGCGAGGAAGGCGGCCCGATCGCTGATGCGCTGCTCCGCGGGCGGCCGGCGGGTCGCGCCCCGCAGCCATTCCCACGGATCCGCCGCCTCGGGGACACCGCCGGAGCCGAGGGCGAGCGGCGTGCCCGAGATGGTCAGATCGAGGAAGTCGGCACTCTCGGTGACCGGGGCGATCACGCGCATCCCGTCCCGCTCCCCCGTCGGCCCGGGAAGGCGCAGCACGATCCCGGAGGCAGCGGCCGCCGCGTCGTCGGCGGGATCGAGTGCCGAGCCGTCGGCGGTCGCGGCGGCGTCGACGAAGCCGGGAGTGAGCAGGCAGCCGGTCGCGTCGACGCGCTCTGCTTCGGGGAAGAGCACGGCGGCGGAGTCCTCCGGGCCGGTCCAGGCGATCAGCCCGTCGGCGACCAGCATCGCCGCGGCCTCGGGGTCGACGGTGCTGTACAGCACGATGCCGGTGTAGAGCACGGGCGCGGAGGCGGCGGGGACGGTGTCGGGCGTGGTCACGGACCCCAGGGTGACGTGTCCTCCTGGGAGAACGCTCATCGGTCGATCTCCTGGGCGACGAGGCCGCGGCGCACCGCCGTGATCGCACGGCGCGCGGTCGCCGCGAGCTCGGGGTCCTCGGCGAGCTGGTCGAGGAGATCGATCACCTGGCGGCAGTGGCGGACGAAGTCCCCGGCAGGGAGGTCGTTGCCGTCGAGGGCGGCGGCGAGATGCTCCCCGCGCGCCCAGCGATGCACGATCCCGGCGATCGCCGGATCCGGGGGGACCGTCGGCTCGATGCCGTGCCGGGATTCCGCGGCCTGCAGCTCCCGGGCGAGGTGCGCGGAGGCCACGAGCGCCGCGTCCACGGCGGGATCCGGGATCGCCTCGGGGGCGCGGTCGTCGCGGCGGGACTCGTGCACCGCGGCCGAGACCACCGCCGCGAGGCCCGGGGCGTCCAGGCCCTTCCAGGCCCCGTGCTCGAGGCACTGGGCGATGAGCAGGTCCCGATCGCTGAACAGTCGGCGCAGCCGCAGCCCGCTCGGGGTGGGGCGCAGATCGGGCTCGGCGGCTGAGCTGTCCTCGGAGGACTCGAGGTACCCGAGCTCCTGGAGCAGGTCGGTGAGCCGGTCGAACTGCCGGGCCAGCGAGCTGGTGCGCCCCTCGATGCGCCGCTGCACGCCCTCGAGCTCGCGCCGGCTCGAGCGCCAGCGGCCGACCCAGCGCAGGTGGGCGGCGAGATCGGGGCAGGCGGCGCACGGGTGCGCCGTGAGCTCCTCCCGCAGCCGCAGCAGCGTCTCGTCGGTCGCGGCGCTCGAGGGGACCTTCTCCGCCCGGCGCCGCACCTCGCGGCGCGCGTCGTCGTCCGCGCCCGAGAGCCGCTGGCGCAGCGCGGCGGCGGTGTCCTTGCGGACCTTCCCGCTGCCGAGCGCCTCCTGCCGCGGCAGGCGCAGGGTGTCGAGGACGGCGGGCGGCGAGGGCACGTCCCCCGGGCGGAGGCTGCGGCGACGGCCCTCGGTGTCGAGCAGGTCGAGCTGCGGGCCGCCCAGCACGGTGCGGTCCACGTCGAGCACCACGGCGTAGCCGTGCCGCTTCCCGCCGGGCAGGGCGATGACGTCCCCGCGGCGGAGCGAGCCGAGCACGGACCGGGTGCGGTCCTGCTGGGCGGAGGCCCGGGATCGCGAGAGGGACTTCTCGCGCTCCGCGATGCGCTCCTGGATCTCCGCGTAGCCGAGCAGGTCCCCGTGCTCGCAGGTGATCGCCTCGAGATAGGAGTCGGCGGTGTCCTCGAGCTCGCGGGCGCGCCGCGCGAGGCCCACCACCGAGCGGTCCGCCTGGAACTGGGCGAAGCTGGTCTCGAGGGTCTCCCGGGCGCGGGACAGGTCGAAGCGGTCCAGCAGGTTGACGGCCATGTTCGGCGTCGGCCGGAACGCCGAGCGGAGGGGGTAGGTGCGCCGGGAGGCGAGGGAGGCGACGGCCGCGGCGTCGAAGTGCGGCCCCGCGAGCACCACCGCATGCCCCTCGGTGTCGATGCCGCGGCGTCCCGCCCGCCCCGTGAGCTGGGTGAACTCCCCCGGGGTGAGATCGGCGTGCTCGACCCCGTTGAACTTCACCAGCTTCTCCAGCACCACCGAGCGGGCCGGCATGTTGATGCCCAGCGCGAGGGTCTCCGTCGCGAAGACCACCTTGATCAGGCCCTGCGCGAAGAGCGTCTCCACCACCGACTTCAGCAGCGGCAGCATGCCCGCATGATGCGCAGCGTAGCCGTCGAGGGCGGCGCGCCGGAAGGCCTCGATCCCGAGCACCTCCTCGTCCTCGAGGCCGATCTCGGCGAGGTGCTCGTCGAGGACCGCCCGGATCCGGCGGCGCTCCTGCTCGTCGGTGAGGTGGACCCGCGCCCGGGAGCACTGCTGGACGGCACCCTCGCAGCCGGCGCGGGAGAAGATGAACACGATCGCGGGCAGCAGCGCCGCATCGTCGAGCAGCACGATGACGTCGGCGCGGCGCATCGGCCGCTGTCCGCCGCCCGGGCGACCGCCCCGCGGCCTTCCGTCCAGCCCACCGTCGCGGTGCCCGCGGTCGGGTCGACCGCCCTGCCGGTGGTCGCCTCGGCCGTCGCCGACCGAGGAGGCGCCTCCTGCTCCGGGGCGATCGGGACCCTGATCGCGGCCTCCGCGCCGGCCGTGCTGACCCGAGCCGCGGGGCCGGTGCCGACCGCTGGTGCCCTTCCGCCCGCGGTGTCCGCGTCCGCGCGGGCTGCCGGAGCGCTCGTCGACCGGGAGCGAGAAGGAGGTGACCTTCTCGATCTCGGGGTTCACCACGCGATGCGCCCGGGCGCCGGGGCCCTGGGAGACCACCGCCTCACCGGCCTCGTCGACGAAGAGGTCCAGCAGCTCCTCGCCGGCGATCACGTGCTGCCAGAGCGGCACCGGCCGCGTCTCCGAGACCACGATCTCGGTCTCCCCGCGGACCTCCTGCAGCCACGCCCCGAACTCCTCCGCGTTGGAGACAGTCGCGGAGAGCGCCACGAGCTGCACCGAGAGGTCCAGGTGGAGGATGACCTCCTCCCAGACCGGCCCGCGCAGGCGGTCGGCGAGATAGTGCACCTCGTCCATGACCACGAAGCCGAGGTCCGTCAGGAGGTCCGAGTCGGCGTAGAGCATGTTCCGGAGCACCTCGGTGGTCATCACGACCACCTCGGCCTCGGGCCGGATCGAGGTGTCGCCCGTCAGCAGGCCCACCCGGTCATGTCCCAGCCAGTCCACCAGCTCGCCGAACTTCTGGTTCGACAGCGCCTTGATCGGTGCGGTGTAGAAGACCTTGCGGCCCTGTGCGAGGGCGAGGTGGACTGCGAATTCGCCCACCACGGTCTTGCCGGCGCCGGTCGGGGCGGCGACCAGGACGGAGCTGCCGGCCTCGAGGATCCGGCAGCCCTCCAGCTGGAAGTCGTCGAGGGTGAAGTCGTAGCGCCGCGTGAAGGCGCTCAGGGCGGAACCGGCCTCGCGCCTCTCCGCTGCCCAGCGGGCGTAGCGATCCGCGGGTGAGGTCATCGGGTCCTCCTGGTGGTGCTCGCCTCCTCGGCCCCCGGCTCCGGCACCTCCGCCAGCAGACGGACGGCGCCGGGCAGCACCCGGACGGTCAACGGGAGCAGGGCGCGCGCCTCGCCGTCGGCATAGGCGCGCAGGCCGCGCCCGTGGCGCAGGCCCACCGTCACCTCGCGCACGGGGCGGGTCGCGAAGCCCCGCACGGAGGTATGGGTGCCGCGGAAGACGCGGGGGAAGAAGCGCAGCAGCTGGATGCGGGAGAGTCCCTCGAGGGTCACGAGCTCGAGCTGACCGTCGTCGACCCGCGCGTCGGGGACGACCCGCATCCCCCCGCCGAACAGACCGGTATTGGACACGGTCAGCAGGGTCGCATCGATCTCGATCCGTTCCCCGCCGTCGATCTCGAGCCAGTACGGGAACGGGGAGAACGCGGCGAGCTCCCGGAGCACGGCCGCGGTGTAGCGGGTGGACGCCCCCCGGGTGGAGCTGTTGGCCCGGGCGTTGACGAGGGCGTCGAAGCCGAGGTTCACGTTGCCCAGGGCGAGGGAGCGGTGCGGCAGGGAGTGCTCGCCGGCGGCGGTGATCTCGAGGGCGTCGATGGTCACCGCGGGGCGCGAGAGGGCGTGCAGCAGCGACCGGGTGGACGCCTCGGGATCGTTCAGCGGCAGCCCCAGGGCGCGCGCGAAGTCGTTGCCGCTGCCGGAGGGGACCACGCCGAGCCGCACCGGCGAGCCCGCCACGATCTCCGCGCCGAGGGAGACGGTGCCGTCCCCGCCCACGACGACGAGGGCGGTCAGCGTGTCCCGGATCTCGAGGGCGCGGGCCCGCGCCACCTGGGCCGACGGCCCGGAGAGGTCGACGACGGAGATCCCGGCGAGGCTCAGCAGGTTCGCGACCTGCCGGCCGGTGCGCCGTGCCGCGCCGAGGGCCGCCGTCGGATTCGACAGCAGTCCCACTCGGAGTCGACTCACCGATCGTCCTCGTCCAGGCGCGAGGGCCCGTCGATCTCGCTCGCCTCATCATCGGCGAGCCCGTCCTCGGGCTCCTCGCCGGTGATGCCGTGGCGCTTGTCGTGGATCAGTGCGATGACGATCGCGCCGAAGAACAGGGAGGCCACGGCCGCGGACATCGCCAGCAGCGTGAAGGGCTCCGGGGTCGGCACCATCACCGCGGTGAACAGCACGCTCGCGAAGATCAGCCAGCGCCAGGCCTTCAGCATCGTCTTGCCGCGGATGATGCCGAGGAAGTTCAGCAGCACCATCACCACCGGCAGCACGAAGGCGATGCCGAAGGCGAGCATGGTCTTGACCAGCATCGCGAGGTACTCGTCGTACCGGATCAGCTGGTCGGTCGTGTCGCCCTGCGGGGTGAAGGAGAGCAGCACCGGCACCAGCTGGTTGATCGCCCAGTAGCCCGCGGCGCAGCCGAGGAAGAACATGGGGATCGCGGTGCCGAAGAAGCCGATCGCGTACCGGCGCTCCGTGCGGTGCAGGCCGGGCATCACGAAGAGCCAGATCTGCAGCATGATCATCGGCGAGGACAGCAGCAGGCCCACGTAGGCGGACATCTGCAGCTTCACGCTCAGGCCGGTGCCCACGCCCTGGAAGTTCAGCGAGGCGGGGAGCCCCTGCGCCTCGGCGAGGCGGAAGGGCCGCTCGAGCAGCGCGTACACCCAGTCGAAGACGAACCAGCCCACGACCGCGAAGACCACGACGGTGATCGCGCAGATCACCAGGCGGTTGCGCAGCTCCAGCAGGTGCTCGCCGAGGGACATCCGCCCCTCGGGGTTCTTGGGCGTGCGCGAGCGCTTCTCCTGCGCGGTGCTCTGGGCGTCGCCCTGGGTGTCACTGGCCACGTCGGTCTCTCCTCCCCGTCGTCGACGGTCCGGTCCGCAGCTGCGGACCGGACCAGCAGCGTCCTGTGTCGACGCTGATCAGTCGCGACGGTAGGAGTCGTCGTCCTCCCGGGAGCGGACGGGCTCGCGGTCCGCCTCGTCGCGGGGGTCGTACTCGCGCTCGTCCCGGCGGGGACGGTCCTCGCGGCGACGGTCCTCGTCGCGGGCGGGGCGCTGACGCGGGGCGTCGTCGTCTTCGTCGTCCTCCGCGCGGTCGTCGCCGCGCAGCTCCTCGACCTCGCTCTTGAACACGCGCATGGACCTGCCCATGTTGCGGGCGAGACCGGGCAGCTTGTTCGCGCCGAACAGCAGCACGACGAGCACGATGAGGATCACGATCGGCCAGGGGCTACGGAAGAAACCCATGAAATTCCCTTTCAACAGCGCCGCGGAGGTCTCGCGAGCGCACCTATCATCCCACAGCGGATGGGGCACATGACGAGCGGCGAGGTCCGGGATCGGGCCTCCGCACGGCGGGTCGATTCAGGGTAGCGGCCCCGTCTGGGTGTGACGAGCGTCCGCGGCCTGCGCCACGGTCACGATCGTGTCTCTCAGATCACTCGGGGCGAGCACCTCGGCCGCTCCCGCCGCCTCGAGCACCGCGTCGACGAGCGCGGCGCGGATCGGCGAGTCGAGCCGGGCGAAGGTCCGTCCGTTCTCCCCGTCGCGCAGCTCGGCCGCCGCGAAGGACTCGGCGATCCAGTGCGCGGGCGGCTCGAGCGCGAGCCAGACCTCGCCCTCGACGCGGCCGCCGAGCTCCACTCCCGCGGCGTCCTCCGCTCGGGACTGCGGGGTTCCGTCCGGCAGCAGCTCGACGATGCGGTCCAGGCGGAAACGGCGCGGCCCCTCGGCGAGCTCGCAGTCGGCGATCAGGTACGAGCGGGAGCCGTCGGTCTCGATCCGCTCGGGACGGATGCGGCGCACGCTGGTCCCGGGGCGGTCCGCCGAGGAGTAGCGGATGGTGAGGGCATCGGCGGCGTCGTCCCCGGCGGCGAGGGCGTGCTGGACCGCGGCGAGCACCGCCTCGGCGCGGTCCGCCGTGCGCGCCGCGGTGGCGTCGGCGGCGATCGCGTCGTCGACCTCCCGGGCCGTGGGGAGCACGGGGTCGCCGTCGGGCGCGGCGCTCGCGGGGTCCCCCGCGGTGGGTTCCCGGTCCGCGGCGACGTCGGCGTCCTCGCCCCGCAGACCGGCGAGCAGCTTGGCGCGGGCGCTCTCGAGAACGCCCTCGGCCTCGCCGGCAGCCTCCTCGAGGGTCGCGAGGCCGGCGAGCAGCGCCGTGATCTCGGGTGGCGTCAGGCGGAGGGCGCGGCGCAGCGGGTCCGCATTGCGCACCCGCACCGTGCCGGCCTCCCACTCGGCCTCGATGAGGTCCTCCCAGCCGGTGCCCATGTCCCCGCAGACGAAGAGCACCTGCAGGTCGTCGATGAGCTGCTTCTCGGTGACGCCGACGGCGGCGGCCAGTTCCGCGAGCTCGACCTCTCCCCGGCTCATCACATAGGAGGCCTCGGAGATCAGGCGGGAGAGCACGTCGCGGTCCGTCGCGGTGGTGCGGATCCGCGGCCGGGGGCGCACGGGTGCCGCCTCGAGCGCGGTGAGATCAGCGGCTCCCTCGTGGGCGGCGCGGAGAGCGGCGAGCACCTCCAGCAGCTCCTGGCGCCAGGAGTCGGGCCCGGTCAGCTCGAGCCAGCGGAGATTGCCGAGCACGAGTCGCCGCGCCGCGGTGCGCGGGAGTTCCGGCAAGGTGACCTCCCGCGCCTCGAGCGGGGCGCCGGCGCGGTCGCGGATCGCGAGGGCCTTGAACGGCTCCACGCGGAGGGTCGCCGGGGCCCGGTCGTCGCCGGTGTGCAGGGACTCGAGCGCGGTCGCCAGATCGATGCCCTCGGGGCGCGGCTGGGTGCTCGCGGGCAGGGCCGCGGGAAAGGACTCGATGCGGGAGGCGCGGAAGACGCGCGGCGCCTCGCGGTCCAGGTCCCAGCCATGGACGTACCAGTGCCCCTCATGGACGCCCACCACCCAGGGCTCCACGCGCCGCTCGGCGGGTGAGCCCTGCGCGGTGCGGTAGACGAAGCGCACCCCGTGCCCGGCGGTGACCGCCTCGAGCAGCGGCGAGAGCACGGGCAGGGACTCGACGGCGCCGCGCGGGGTGCGCCGCAACAGGTCTGGATCGGCGTCGTGGCCGAGGCTCAGCAGCTTCGCCCGGACGCGCCGCGCGGCGCCGCCGGCGGCCGCGGCGTCCCAGGCCCTGCTCGCAGCGAGCAGCACGGTGTACTCCGCGGCGGTGAGGTCCAGCACCGCCCCCGCACGGGGCGAGTCGATCCGGTAGTAGACCGTGTTCTCGTCGAGCACGTCCTTCTCGGTGGTGAGCGGCAGGCCGAGCTCGAGGATCGACGCCTTGTCCCGCTCGAACATCCGCTCGCGCGCGGTCTCGGAGGCGGCCTCCGCGTAATCGGGGATCACCGCGAACAGCTTCCGGCGATCGATCCGTCGCCGTGAGCCGATCGTCATGATGACGTTGAGCAGTCGTTCCACACCCTTGGCAGCCACCTGCCCAGACTACTGGTCCGAGAACCCGCTCCCTCCCGCCTACGCTGGTGCCCATGCTGCGTTGGGAACGAGGGACCGTCGTCGAGGAGCGCCCGGGGTGGCCGGGCGTCGCACGGATGCTGATCGCGCTGGACGACGGGACCGGACAGGTCCCGGCCCTCGCGTACACCGAGCTCACCGGGGCCCCGGCGCGCGGGGAGCGGGTCCTGCTGAACACCAATGCGCTGCGCCGCGAGCTCGGCACGGGCGGGGAAGCCCTGGTGATCGCCCGCCCCGACGTGCTGCCGGACGCGGAGGAGACCACGGGCCATCTGGTCAAGGCCCGGTACACCCCGATGCAGACCATGGTCGATGCGATCGACGACCCCGACGGCGAGCACTATGCGACCGTGCGCGACGCCGACTCCCTCGAGGGGATGCCGGTCGTCGTCGCGGACCTCCACTCGGCCCTGCCCGCGATCGTCGCCGGCGTGCGGGCGACCCGACGCTCGGCCCGCATCGCCTACGTCCACACCGATGCCGCGGCCCTCCCCGCGGCCTTCTCCCGCACCGCCGCCCGACTGCGGGAAACGGGCCTGCTGGCCGGGGTGATCAGCGCGGGTCAGTCCTTCGGCGGGGACCTCGAGGCGGTCACGGTGCACTCCGCGCTGCTCGGCGCACGGCACGTCCTCGGAGCCGACGTGGCGATCGCGATCCAGGGTCCCGGGAACCTCGGCACCGGGACCGGCTGGGGCTACTCCGGCGTGCAGGCCGCGGAGGCGCTGCACGCGACGGCCGTGCTCGGCGGGACGCCCGTCGCGAGCCTGCGCGTCTCGAGCGCGGACCCCCGGGAGCGGCACCGGGGCCTGTCCCATCACTCCTCGACGGCCTACGGCCGCGCGACCCTGGTTCCGGTGGACCTTCCCGTGCTCCCCCCGAACGACGTTCGCTACAACGCTTTTCATGCGTCTGTGCGGGAACAGGTGGAGACGTCGATCCTTGCGCCTTCGATGTCCCGCGGCGACGCTCATCGGATCGTCGGTGTCGACGCGCGCGGCCTGCGCGATGCGCTCGAGGAGATGCCCGTGCGCCTGTCGACCATGGGCAGGACCCTCGCGGAGGACCCGGAGTCCTTCCTCTATGCCGCGCTCGCCGGACGCCGGGCCGCCGAGCTGCTGCCCCCGCGCTCCTGACCGCTGCGGCGGAGCGCCCCGACGCGGGACCCGGTCAGGCGCCGTCGGCCGGGTCGACGGCCTCCCCGCGCTCCCGGATCAGCTCGCGCAGCCGGTGCGCGGCGGCCACGGCGCGCGGTCCGTCGTAGCGCTGCAGCGCCTGGAGCGGATGGGTGGTGCCGTCCCACAGGTTCACGTGCGCCCAGGGGTCCCCCATCGGGAAGCTGACGTCGAGGATCTCCGGCCAGCTCAGCTCGCGCCGCGAGAAGACGTTCTGGATCACGAGGCTGTGCGGCCCCGCGATCAGGCGCACGCGAGCCTCGAGGTGGCAGAAGGCGAGGGCGGCCACGCCCAGCGCCACGAGCCCGGCCCGACCGGCCGGCTCGAAGGATTGCAGGAGGATCGCCCCCGCGATCATCCCGACGAGCACGATGCCGCCGGAGAGATAGGCGGCGACCCGCACCGCCCGCGGACGCATCACGATCGGAGGGTCGTGCAGGGCGTCCGCTCCCCCGGTCGAGGGGTCCGCTCCCCCGGTCGGCGTCATCGCGCCGCCTCGGCTCGGCGGAGGCCCCGTCGTCCCGGCATGCCCGGTCTCAGATCCGGCAGGCCTGGATCGCGGTGACCAGGATGGCGCGGGCGCCGGCGTCGTAGAGCTCGTCCATCATGCGGTGTGCGGACCGGCTGTCGACCATGGCGCGCACGGCCGACCATTCTCCGCCGTGCAGCGGCGAGACCGTCGGCGACTGCAGGCCGGGGGTGATCTCGACGGCGCGCTCGAGCAGCGAGGTCGGCACGTCGTAGTCGAGCATCACGTACTCGCGGGCGACGAGCACGCCCCGAAGACGTCGCTCGAGCACCTCGAGGGAGCGGGCGGCCTCGTCCTCCAGCTCCATGCCGGGGCGCGAGAAGAGGACGGCCTCGCTGGTCATGATCGGTTCGCCGAACGGCTCCAGCCCCGCTTGGCGCAGGGTCGTGCCGGTCTCCACCACGTCGGCGATCACGTCGGCGACGCCGAGGCGGATCGAGGACTCGACCGCACCGTCCAGGTGGACCACCCGGGCGGTCACGCCGCGCTCGGCGAGGTGGTCCTCGACGAGGTTCTCGTAGCTGGTGGCGATGCGGGCGCCGGCCAGCTCGGGCACGTCCAGCTCGGCGCCGATCGGGGCCGCGAAGCGGAAGGTCGACCGGGCGAAGCCGAGGGCGAGGATCTCGGCGGCCGGGGTGCGGGAATCGAGCAGCATGTCCTGCCCGGTGATGCCCACGTCGACCGTGCCGGAGCCGACGTACACGGCGATGTCTCGCGGTCGCAGGTAGAAGAACTCGACGTTGTTCTCGCGGTCGACGACCACGAGCTCCTTGGACATGCCGCGGCGGCGGTAGCCCGCCTCCTGCAGCAGCTCGGCGGCGGGCTCGGAGAGGGCGCCCTTGTTGGGGACGGCGATGCGGAGCATGGATCCTCCTGGCCGCGGGGCGGCCGACGGGTCGGGGTGGGGCGGGGCGCGCTGGGCGCGCTCGGCGGGTCGAGTCGAGCGCTGCGGGCGCTCAGAGGTGGCGGTACACGTCCTGCAGGGAGATGCCCTTGGCCACCATCATCACCTGCAGGTGGTAGAGCAGCTGGCTGATCTCGAGGGCGGCGTCCTCGTCGGTCTCGTGCTCGCAGGCCATCCAGACCTCGGCCGCCTCCTCGACGATCTTCTTGCCGATCTGATGGACGCCCGCGTCGAGCTCGCGGACGGTGCCGGAGCCCTCCGGTCGGGTGCGGGCCTTCTCGAGGAGCTCCGCGTACAGGCCCTCGAAGTCCTTCGGGGCGCCGTCGGCGGTCTGCATGTCGGAATCGTTCACCCGGTCAGGGTACGCGTCCGGGGAGGATGCGCCGACGGGCGGCCCGTCCAGCGGACCGCCCGTCGGGAGAGGGACGGAGGACTGTTCAGTCCCGGTGCACCGTGGGATCGAGATGCGCGGTCTCCACGGAGACCGCCCCGCCCTCCCCGGCGACCCGTCGGCTGCGCACACGCCACCAGACGACGAAGCCGATGGCCGTGAAGCAGCCGTAGAAGATGTACATGAAGGCGCTCGCCCAGTACCCGGCGCTGATCAGGAGCGGCACGCCGACCACGTCGACGGCGACCCAGATCAGCCAGAACTCGACCCAGCCCTTGGCCATGCCGTAGGTCGCGAGGAGCGATCCCATGAAGATCCAGGCGTCCGCCCACACCGGCTCGTAGGAGCCGAGCGCGCGGAAGAGCGGGGTGAGCAGGGCGGTGCCGCCCACCATCGCGACGACCAGCAGGGCGCGCGTGCCCCACGAGGCCCATTCGGGCTCGACGGCGGTGCCGCCCTCGTTGCGGGCCTGCCGCCAGCGGACCCAGCCGTAGATGCTGGTGGCGATGAACATGATCTGGCGGCCGGCCTGCCCGAGGAGGTTCACGTGGTCGGCCTCGCCGAAGAGCGAGCCGAGGAACACGGTGAGCAGCAGCAGGTTGCCGACGATGCCCACGGGCCAGGCCCAGACCTTACGTCGCATGCCGCCGAGCGCGCTGAGCAGTCCGAAGACGTTGCCGAGCACCTCGCGCCAGAGGAGGAACTGACCGTTCCCGAATTCGAGTCGGGCGTGGAAGAGCCACTGCAGAAGATCCATGAGGGTCCTTTCTCCCGTCGGATGCAGTGGCTCCGGGGGAAAAAGGGATCCAGCAGGCCTCGGCGAGCACCGCGGGGGTGCGTCCGAGGACCTGCAGGACGTGCGCCTCTCATCCAGGCTGTACTGTCGGTGCCGGAATTCCACCGGCTCCACCGCAGGGATGCGGGTCGCGGACTGTCACCGCCGGCTCGGACTTTCACCGACCCCGGAGCACGTCACTTCGTGTGACCGGCACAGGATACCCCCGCAGCGCGCGGCACGGCACGCCCTGTGACCGGAGGATCCTCCGCGGCCGTCCGCTCAGTGGGCGCGGTGGGCCGAGGCCAGCTCCCGCAGCGCCGAGATCTCGTCGGCCGCGTTCTGCGCGCGGTAGATCGCGGAGCCGGCGACGAAGACGTTCGCCCCGGCCGCGGCGCAGCGCTCGATCGTCTCCCGGGAGACGCCCCCGTCGACCTGGATCGAGACCTCGAGGTTCGCGGCGCTGATCGCCCGGCGGGCGCGGCGGATCTTGGGGAGCATGGTCTCGAGGAAGGACTGACCGCCGAAACCGGGCTCCACGGTCATGATCAGCAGCATGTCGAACTCGCCGATCACGTCGAGCAGCGGCTCGACCGGGGTGGCCGGCCGCAGGGCCACGCCCACCTGGGCGTTCTTGCGCCGCAGCTCGCGCGCCAGGCGGATCGGGGCGGCGGCCGCCTCGAGGTGGAAGGTGACCGAGGAGGCGCCGGCCTCGGCGAAGACGGGCGCTTCCCGGTCGGCGTCCTCGATCATCAGGTGCGCGTCCACCGGGATCGCCGACCGCCGCACGATCTGCTCGACCATGCTCGCGCCGAAGGTCAGGTTGGGCACGAAGTGGTTGTCCATGACGTCCACGTGCACGCTGTCGGCGGTGCCGATCTTCTCCAGCTCGGCGCCGAGGGCGAGGAAGTCGGCGTTGAGGATGCTGGGGTGGATGTACTGGCCATCGGTTGAGTAGGCAGCGTTCATCGGGACTCGGATCCTTCCACGGAGGGGTCGGCGGGGGTGCGCAGCAGCGCGATGTACATGGCGTCGGTCCCGTGCACGTGCGGCCACAGCTGGACCGAGGGGCCGTCGCCGAGCTCGATCTCGTCCCGGCGGCCGGGCAGCACGCCGGCGCGCACGGCTGGCCGGGCGTCGAGCTGCTCGACCTCCGGCCGCTCCTTGAGCACATCGGCGACGACGAGGCGGGTCTCGGCGAGGTGCGGGGAACAGGTCACGTAGGCGACGACGCCGCCGGGGGCCGCGGCGTCGAGCGCGGAGCGGAGCAGGTCCCGCTGCACCCTCCCCAGGGTGGCGATGTCGGAGGGGCTGCGGCGCCAGCGTGCCTCGGGCCTGCGACGCAACGCTCCGAGCCCTGAGCAGGGGACGTCCGCGAGGATGCGGGAGAAGCGACCCGGCAGCTCCGCGCCGATGGTGGTGCCGTCCGCGGTGCGGGTCTCGATCTCGCAGCCGGCGTCCCGCAGGCTCGCGACGGCGCGGTCGACGAGCTCGGTGCGGTGGGGCTGCAGCTCGACGGCGAGGAGGTCCGCGTCGTGGTCGACGGTCAGCCCGCCGAGCAGGGCTGCCTTGCCTCCGGGACCGGCGCACAGATCGAGCCAGTGGGCGTCGTCGGCGCGGACCAGGTCGTCCGCGCCGAGGGCGAGGGCGAGGGCCGCGAGCTGGCTGCCCTCGTCCTGGACCGCGACGCGGCCTTCGCGCACCAGGTCAATGCCGCCGGGATCGCCCGAGGGCCAGGCGGCGGAGAAGACCGAGTACCGGCCCTGGCTCGCGCCGTGGTCGATCAGCTCGTCGAGATCGGTGAGGCCCGGCCGCATCACGAGGGACACCGCGGGGGCCTCGTTCTGCGCGGCGAGCAGGGCGTCGATCTCGTCGCGGGAGCGGCCGTGCCCGGCGAGGGCGTCCTGCAGTGCGCGCACCACCCAGCGCGGGTGCGAGTGGACGACGGCGAGGTGCCCGGCGGGGTCCTTCTCGCGATCCGGCGCGACCTGCGCGATCCACGTGGGCAGGTCCTTCTCCCCGACCCGGCGCAGCACCGCGTTGACGAAGCTCGCGCCGCCCGCGCCGACCTCGGAGCGGGCGAGGGCCACGGTCTCGCTCGTCGCAGCGTGGGGTGCGACGCTCATGTCGAGCAGTTGGTAAGCGCCGAGGCGGAGCACGTCCAGCAGCGCCGGCTCGACGTCAGCCAGCGGCCGGTCCACACACGCGGCGAGCACGGCGTCGAGACGCCCCTGGGCGCGCAGCGAGCCGTAGAAGAGCTCGGTGGTGAAGGCGGCGTCGCGCCCGCTCACGCGGTTGCTGCGGAGGAGGCGCGGCAGCACGAGGTTCGCGTAGGCGTCCTCCTCGCGGATGAGGCGCAGCCCCTCGAAGGCGACCTGGCGCGATGGCGTGCTGCGCCGGCCCCGCTCGGACGGGCGGGACGCGGACCAGCCGCGGCGCGGCCCGCCATCGCCGCGGCTGCCGGAGCGCTCGCGGCCCTGCGCGTCACGGGGCCGACGGTCTCCCCCGCCGTCCCTCCGACGGTCCTCGCGGCGACGGTCGTCCCGCCGGCCGTGGTCCTCGCGTCGGCCGCCGCCCCGCTGCTCGCTCATGCCTGCTCTCCGTCCTGCTCGTCCTCGAAGCGGGCGCCGGGGGCGAGCCCCGCGCCGCGCGCCCAATCGGCGGCGCGCATCGCCTTCCGTCCCGCCGGTGCGAGCGTCGAGATCGCGACCGTCTCGGTGCCGGTACCCACGAGGAGCTGCCGCTTGGTGGTGCCGATCTCGCCCGGTGCCAGGGCGGCTCCGAGCGCGTCGAGGGAGGCGGGCTGGACCGCCTCGACCCCGAGGATCTTGGTGCGGGCGCCGTCGAGGAGCGTCCAGGCCCCGGGCTGCGGGCTCATGCCGCGCACGTGGGCGGAGACCTCGTCGGCGGAGCGGGTCCAGTCCACGCGGGCCTCGGCGGGGCTGAGCTTCGGCGCGTGGGTCGCGGCGGCGTGGTCCTGCGGGGCGAAGGTCGCGGTGCCCGCGGCGAGGGCGTCGAGGGCCTCGAGCAGCAGGGCGGCGCCGTCCTGCGCCATCCGGTCCAACAGCTCCCCGGAGGTCTCGAAGGCGCCGATCGAGGTGCTCGCGGTGGTGATCACATCTCCCGTGTCCAGGCCCTCCTCGAGGCGGAACACGCTCATTCCGGTCTCCTGCTGACCGGCGAGCACGGCACGCTGCGCGGGGGCGGCGCCGCGCCATGCCGGCAGGAGGGAGAAGTGGAGGTTGACCCAGCCGTGGCGGGGGATGTCGAGCGCGGCGCGGGGCACGAGGTTGCCGTAGGCGACGACGGGGGCGGCGTCGGGCGCCAGCTCCCGCAGCTGCTGCTGCACGGCCTCGTCGCGAAGCGTGGCGGGGGTCAGCACGGGCACGCCGGCGTCGAGGGCGAGGGCCTTGACGGGGCTCGGCGCGAGCCGGCGACCGCGGCCGGCGGGGGCGTCGGCACGGGTGAGCACGCCCACCACCTCGTGGTCCGAGTCGAGCAGGGTGCGCAGGGAGGGCAGGGCGGCCTCGGGGGTTCCGGCGAAGAGCAATCGCATGATGGGCCGAGTCTACGTCCAGGCCGCGCGATCACCTGCGGACCAGCGGCTCCGCGCCCCGGCCGCTGCGGCTCAGAACACGTCGGGCGGATCCAGCCGCACGCGCAGGCTGCCGCGCGCCTTGCGGGCGGAGCGGGCGGCGACGGCGGTGCGCAGGGCATCGGCGAGCTCGCGGGAGCGGGACGGCGGCAGGCGCAGCACCGCCCGGGCGCGTCCTGCGGCGTCGGGCCCCTCGAGGTCCGTGGGGCCGAAGACCTCGGTGCCCTCGGGCAGGTCCGCGGCCTCGAGGAACTCGCGGCAGGCCTGCCGGTCCCCGACCACCTCCGCGATGCGGCGGAAGGGGGGCAGGCCCAGCTCGCGGCGGTCGGCGAGCACCCGGTCCGGGAAGACGGCGGAACGGTGGGCGACCAGATGGCGCACCGCGGGCAGCGTCGAGGTGCCGACCACGAGCACCTCTCCCCCGTCGTCGGCGCTGCGCACGAGGGCGATCGCGCCCTGCCAGCGGCGCACCGCCTCGACGTCGGCGTCGAAGGCCGCCCGGCCCAGCGCCGCATCGACGTCGAGCAGCAGGGCGGCCGCGTAGCCTCCCGCTGGCGCGGGCTCCGCGCCGGGGGTGGAGACGACGATCGCGTCCTCGGGCACGGCGTCGTCCTCGAGCGGTCCCTGGGCTCCACCGGCCACGCGCAGGCTCGCCTGCGGGAAGGCGCGGGAGAGTTCCTCGGCGGTGCGGGTGCTGCCCACCACGGCGGCCCGCACGTGCGTGCGATCGCATTCCGGGCAGCGGTAGGCGTCCTCGCGGCGACCGCAGACCCGGCAGTGCAGGGCGCCGTGGCGCCCGGTCACGGACAGCGGCGCGCTGCAGGTGGGGCACTGGGCGCGGGTGCCGCAGAAGGTGCAGGCGATCGCGGGCACGTAGCCGGTGCGCGGCACCTGCACCAGCACCGGGCCGCGCTCGAGACCGCGGCGGATCACCCGCATCGCCTCCTGCGGCAGCCGCGAGCGTCCCGAGGGGCCCTCGCGGTCCCGGAGGTACTGGTCCATCGCCACGATCCGGGGCCGCACCGCGTTCACCGGGGCGGGGACGGGCTCGAGGCGGGCGAGATATCCGACATCCACGAGGGAGCGCAGCGTCACCGACTCGCTCGCGCCGAGGAAGAGCAGGGCGCAGCGCTCCTCGGCGGAGCGGCACTGCAGCACGGTCCGGGTGTGCGGGTAGGGGGCGCGGGGCTCCTCGAGCAGGTCGTCGGCCTCGTCCCAGCAGATCACGAGCGCCAGATCCCGCACCGGCGCGAAGGCGGCCGAGCGGTTGCCGAGCACGATGCGGGTCGCGCCGCGGAGGATGCGTCGGAAGGTGCGGTACCGCTTCTCGGGCCCCTCGGTGCCGGCGAGGACCTCGTGCTCGATGCCGCGCTCGGTGAGCACCCGGGAGAGGCGTCGCACGTCTCGCTGGTCGGGGGCGACGACGAGCGCCCCCTGGGCGGGGTCGAGGGCGGCCAGGGCCTCCGCCGCCACCTGGGTCCAGGCGTCGACGGGGTCGAGGGTGAGGGTCGCGCGCGGGACGGGTCCGTCGGGCCGACCCGCGCGGGCGAGGAGCGCGGCGAGGCCCGGATAGCGGTCGCCGGATCTCCCCGCCGGCGCAGCCGACGCAGCCGACGGCGCCGACTGCGGGATCTCCTCGCCCGTCTCCTCCGCGGTCGGGCCGGACTCCGCCTCCTCGACGGTGCCCTCCTCCGCGGCGCTGTCCGCCTCCGGGGCGGACTCCGCCTCCGCGGCGGCACGGTCGGCCTTCTCGGCGCGGGCGTGGCGGGGTGGCAGGGCGAGGCGGAGCACATCGCCGACGGTGCCCGCGCTGCGGGCGGCGACCTCCTCGCAGACGCGCATCATCTCCGGCGGCACCACCACGTCCTCGGAGACGAGGCGGACGAGCGGGGCGAGGGCCCGATCGGTCGAGGGCTCGGCGCGGCGCTCGAGGACGATGCCCTCGGTGTCCTTGCCGGAGAAGCGCACCCGCACCCGCATCCCGGGCCCCGCCGCGGCGGTCTCCGGGGTGACCGCGTACTCGAAGGGACGGTCCAGGTGCGGCAGCACCCCGATCAGGCGGACGCTCGCGACCGGGAGCTCGTCCGCCACCGCGAACCCCGCGGTGGTGCGCAGACCACCGGCCCGGGCCGCATCGGGGCGGCCCGGGTCCGTGCGGGCGGGAACGGCGACGGCGGGGGCCGCGAAGAGGCTGGCCTGGTCTCCCGGCCGCTCCCGCTCCCCCGCCGTGCCGGCGGATCCGGTCAGCGCTTGTGCACCGCCACCAGGTCACACACGAAGATGAGCGACTCGCCGGGGGCGATCACGGGCGGCGCGCCGTGCTCGCCGTAGGCGAGGTGGCTGGGGATGTCGAGGCGACGGCGGCCGCCGACCTTCATGCCCTGGACGCCCTGGTCCCAGCCGGCGATGACCTGGCCGACGCCGAGCTGGAAGCGCAGCGGCTCGCCGCGGTCCCAGGAGGCGTCGAACTGCTCGCCGGTGGAGTGGGAGACGCCGACGTAGTGCACGTCGACGACGTCGCCGCGGCCGGCCTCCTCGCCGTCGCCGAGGATCTCGTCGGTCGAGACCAGCTCGGTGGGCGCGGAGCCCTCGGGGTGGTCGATCTCGGGCTTGCTGCGGTCCATGGTTCCTCCTGTGGGGTGGGGGTCCGGTGGGTGTCTCAGGACGCCGCGGGCTGGGCGTTCAGGACATCGATGACGAAGAGCAGGGTCTGCCCTCCGAGGGGGTTGGAGTCCGAGGGCTCCTCGCCGTAGCCGTCGACGGGCGGGATCACGAGCATGACCTGGCTGCCGACCGGGATGTCGAGCAGGTGCTCGTCCCAGCCGGCGATGACCTTGCCCTGACCCTGCACGAAGGTGAAGGGGGCGCCGCGATCCCAGGAGGAGTCGAACTGCTCCCCGCTGTCCCAGCTCCAGCCGGTGTACATCATCGTCAGCGAGTCGCCGGCGGCGGTGGGCTCGCCCGTGCCGCGGATCAGCATCTCGAGGGTCGTCTCCGTAGGCGGCTCGCCCTCCGGGGCGGCGGCCAGCGAGGGCGCGCCGTTCTCGGCGAGGGTCACCGCGGGGAAGTCGCCGGAGGGGGCGACGGCCTCGCCCTCGGCGCGCCCCGGGATGATCCGGTCGATGTCGGCGACCTGGATCAGGGAGTAGGCCTGGCCGCTCGTGGACTGCTGCCAGCCGGCCATGGCGATGCGCGAGCCGACGGTGACGGTGGTGAGGAAGGCGAAGGCTGCCGCTCCGATGCCGTCGGAGGTCACGGCGATGACCTCGGCGGGGGCGCCCTGCCACGAGGACTGCAGCACCTCTCCCGTGGAGGCGTCGACATAGAGGCTGCGCCAGCTGATCAGGTCGCCCTCGGCGATGGTCTCGCCGTCCCCCGCGACGACGACCTTCGAGTCGGGGGCGGAGATGTCCAGCGGCGCCGTGAACTCGACGATCGGCTCCGTCTCGAGGTCCTCGCTGATCGTGACCCCGGCCAGCGCCGCGGCGGCGGAGGTCGCCTCGGGGTCGGATCCGTCCTCGGAACAGGCGGCCAGCCCGAGGGCGGCGCTCGCGGCGAGGGCGGTGGTCAGGATCGTGCGACGACGGATCACGGGGGGCCTTTCACGGGGGTCGCCCCTTCGCGGGGCACGGGGACCAGGGTACGGGCTGGTGCCTGGGGCGGGGCTCAGGCGGGCGGGGCGTCGGACGACGGCGCGCCGAGCGCGCGGATCTCGGCCAGCAGGGCGTCGACCCCTTCATGGGAGGTGGTGAACGGGTCCAGGACCTGCACGGGCATGGCACCGGGACGGGTGAGGCGGAAGCTGGTCCAGTCCACGACGTGGTCGACGCCCGCCGCCTGGGCGGCCGTGACCACCTGGCCGCGCAGGTGGGCCCGGGTCGTCGCCGGGGCGGTGGTGCCCGCCTCCTCGATGCGCTCCTCGGGGAGCACCGACGGGGCGAGGCCCCGGGCGCGCAGCCGGGAGAACAGCCCGGTCCCCGGGTCGATGTCGTGGTAGGCGAGGTCGAGGCGCTCGATCGCGGGATCCTCGAGCCCCACTCCGCGGCGCGCGGCCACCTGCTCGACGAGGCGCTCCTTGATCGCCCAGTCGAGGTGCAGCGCGGCCCAGGAGCGGTCGCCCGTCGCGACGGCGTCCAGGGCCTTCTGCCAGGTCTCCAGCACCTCCTGCTCGGGCTCGTCGGCGAGGTCGGCGACGTGGTCGAGCCAGCGCTGCTGCACCTCGAGGGCGGTCGTGGTGCCGCCGCCGGTCAGCGGCAGCGGATCGCGGCCGGTGAGGTCGCGGGAGACGGTGCGGATCGCCGCGATGTCGTCGGCGAGGGCGAGCTCGGGCAGGGCGCGGCCCGACTCGATCGCACGCAGCACGAGGTCGGTGGTCGCGAAACGGAGGTGGGTCGAGACCTCGCTCATCGTCGAGTCGCCGACGATCACGTGCAGGCGCCGGAAGCGGGTGGGGTCGCCGTGCGGCTCGTCGCGGGTGTTGATGATCGGCCGGGTGCGGGTGGTGGCCGAGGAGACGGCCTCCCACATGTGGTCGCTGCGCCGGGAGAAGACGAAGCGCGCCCGACCGGGGGCGTCGGGGGCGGCGTCCTCCGCGCGGTCGAGGACGATCCCGCCCGCGCCCGTCACGATCTGGCGGGTGACCAGGAAGGGCAGGAGGTAACGGGGCAGGCGGGTGAACTCCCCGCGGCGATCCACGAGATAGTTCTCGTGCGAGCCGAAGGCGTTGCCGGCGGAGTCGACGTTGTTCTTCAGCAGGTGGATGCGGGCGTCCTCACCCGAGGCGGCGAGGCGCTCGTTCGCGCTGGTGACGAGGTCCGCGAGGATCCGCTCCCCGGCCCGGTCCTGGGCGACCAGCTCCCACCAGTCATCGCATTCGGCGGTCGCGAACTCGGGGTGCGAGCCGACGTCGAGGTACAGCCGAGCCGCATTGCGCAGGAACACGTTCGAGGAGCGCCCCATGGCGACGACCGGGGCGAACAGCTCGCGGGCCGCGGCCTCGGGCTCGAGCGCGCGGGTGCCGTCGGCCCGCACGCACACCAGGCCGAACTCGGTCTCCAGTCCTCCCACGCGGCGCTTCATCGGGTCACTGGCCGCCCTTCTGGACGAAGGAGCGCACGAAGGTCTCGGCGTTCTGGTCGAGAACGGCGTCGATCTCGTCGAGGAGGTCGTCGGCCGCCTGGGCGGAGGCGAAGGTCTGTCCGCCGGCGAGGGTCTCCTCGCCGCTGGCGTCGTCGTCGCCGGGGCCGGCGCCGTGCAGGGACTGCTGGGTCATGTCGTTCTCCTGGGGTGCTGCCGCCGGGTGGCGGGCGGGGCGGGGTGGGTCACTCGGCCGCGACGGCGCGGGCGAGGGCCTCGTGGAGGGCGGACGGCTCGGCGGCGAGGTCGACGTCGTGGTCACGGCACCAGTCCGCGGAGCCGAGCCGGGGGTCGGCGAGGCGGAGGCGGAAGCCGCCCGTCTCGCCCGCGAGGGTGATCGCGTCCCATCCGGCCGACGGCACGCGGCGCGGGTGGTGGCGGATCAGGGTGCCGCGCAGGTGCGCGCGGGTCGAGGCGGGGGGCGCGGTCATCGCGTGCTCCACCTCCTCGGCGCCGACCAGGGTGCCGACGGCACCGGCCGCGCGGAGCTTCTCGAACAGGCCGCGGCCGGGTCGCAGATCGGAGAACTGCAGGTCGACCATGAGCAGGCGGGGGTCCTCCCAGCCGAGCCCGTGGCGACGCCGGTACTGCTCGAGCAGGCGCAGCTTGGCGACCCATTCGATGCGGTCCGCGGCGAGCATCGGGTCCTCGGCGAGCAGGTCCAGCAGCTCGCCCCAGGCGGTGAGGACCTGCGCCGTCTCCGTGTCCGCGAGGTCGGCGACCGGGCGGAGGGCGTCGAGATGGGCGCGCTGGATCTCGAGCGCAGTCAGCTCGCGGCCGTCGGCGAGCGGGACCGTGGCGGCGAGGCTCGGGTCGTGGCTGATGGTGCGGACCGCCTGGACCGGATCGGCGAGGGGCAGGTCCGGCAGGATCGCGGCGCCGGTGCGGTGCTCCGTCTCGAGCGCGGCGAGCACGAGGGAGGTCATGCCGAGCTTGAGGAAGGTCGACTCCTCGAGCAGGTTCGCGTCGCCGATGATCACGTGCAGGCGGCGGAAGCGGGAGCGATCGGCGTGCGGTTCGTCGCGGGTGTTGACGATCGGGCGGTTCAGCGTCGTCTCGAGGCCGACCTCGGCCTCCATGAAGTCGGCGCGGGAGGAGATCTGGAAGCCGGGGTGCTGGCCGCGGGTGCCGCGGCCCACGCGCCCGGCCCCGACGAGCACCTGACGGGTCGCGAAGAAGGGCAGCAGCGCCGCGACGACCCGCTCGAAGGGGACGTCCCGGTCGAGCAGGTAGTTCTCGTGGGTGCCGTAGGAGGCGCCCTTGCCGTCGGTGTTGTTCTTGTGCAGCGCCACCTCGGGGATGCCGTCGGCCCGGGCGAGCAGGCCCATCGCGGCGCGGGCGATCTCCTCACCGGCGCGGTCCACCACCACCGCCTCCCGGGCGCGGAGCACCTCCGGGGAGGAGTACTCGGGGTGCGCGTGGTCGACGTACCACCGGGCGCCGTTGGTGAGCACGGCATTGCCGATGGAGCGCTGCGAGGCCCAGGCGAGCACCTCGGCGTCATCTCCCTCGGGCGCGACCTCGGGGCCCTGCAGCGGGGCGTCCGCGTCGACGCTCGGCACGTGCGCGTCCTGCACCTCGTCGGTCAGCTGGGTGGGGTGCGCCGCGGCGCGCTGCAGCTCGAAGCCGCGGGCGTCACGCAGCGGGGTCTCGTCGCCGTAGTCCCAGCGGACGCGGCGGCCGCGCTCCCCCTCGCGTGGGTCGAGCAGGGCGTAGGCACCGACGACCAGGTGGGAGAGCAGGATCGAGGAGCCGGCGCCCGCTCGGGCCCGGTCGTCGAGATCGGCGTGCAGCACCCCGAACTCGGTCTCGATCCCCATCACCCGTGCGGTGGTGATCCCGTCGCTCATGAGTCCTCCCCCGTCTGCTCCTCGGCGGCGCGGGTGCGGCCCTTGAGCGGCACGACCGCGACGACCCGGCGCCCCGCGCGGCCGTGGTTCCCGGAGACGCGGGCCCAGTCCTCGGGATGGGCGGCCGAGGGCATGTCCTCGTTCTCGACGAACTCCGCCGTGATCGCGGCGCTCAGGTGGTCGGCGCCGAGGCCCACCTGTCCGGTCGCGATCTGGTCCTTGACCGCGTGCTTCTTCGCCCGGTCGACGATGTTGCGCAGGGTCGCGCCGGAGACCACGTCGCGGAAGTGCAGGGTCTCGGTCTCCCCGTCGGAGTACTCCAGGCGCACGAAGGCCGCCTCGGGGCCGGTCGCGTAGATCTCGCGCACGGCGAGGTCGAGGAGCGCCTGGCGGTCCTCGCGCAGCGGCACCGACTCGTCGAGGTAGAGGCCGAGGATCTCGCGGCCGGCCCGCTGGTTCGGGCGGCGCACCCGGATCTTCACGTCGAGCCGGCCCGGGCGCAGGATAGCCGGGTCGATCATGTCCTCGCGGTTCGAGGCACCGATGACGATGACGTTGTCGAGGCCCTCGACGCCGTCGATCTCGGCGAGCAGCTGCGGCACGATCGTGGTCTCGACATCGCTCGAGAGACCGGTGCCGCGGGTGCGGAAGAGCGCCTCCATCTCGTCGAAGAAGATCACCACGGGGTGGTCCGCGGCGGCCTTCTCCCGGGCCCGCTCGAACACCAGCCGGATCGACCGCTCGGTCTCGCCGACGTACTTGTTCAGCAGCTCGGGCCCCTTGACGTTGAGGAAGGCCGAGTTCTCGAGCGCCTCGGCGACGCTCACGCCGCGCAGCTCGGCGCTGCGCAGCACCAGCTCGTGGGCGACCGCCTTGGCGATCATGGTCTTGCCGCAGCCGGGCGGGCCGTACAGCAGCACGCCCTGCGGGGGCCGCAGGCCGTAGGTGCGGTAGAGGTCCTGCTGCAGGAACGGCAGCTCGACGGCGTCCCGGATCGCCTCGATCTGGTCGCCGAGGCCGCCGATCTGCTCGAAGGAGATGTCGGGGACCTGCTCGAGCACGAGATCGGTGATCTCGGCGCGGTCGATGCGCTCGAGCACCAGCTGCGCCTTGAGGTCCACCAGCACGTGGTCGCCGGCGTGCAGGTCGGTCTCGGCGAGGACGCCGGCGCGCCGCAGCACCCGGGTGTCGTCGGGGGCGACCGCGACCAGCACGCGGGTGTCGGCCAAGGTCTCCAGCACGCTCACGACGTTGCCGGCATCGCCCGGGGGCACCGCCTCGACGGCCGCGAGGGACTCGTTCAGACGCAGCTCGGTGCCGGGCTCGAGCGCCTCGAGGTCGAGGCTCGCCGCGGTCGCGACCCGCAGCCGGCGGCCGTTGTGGAGCACGTCGATCGTGGTGCCCTCGCAGCGGCGCAGGAAGGTCGCGTACGAGTTCGGCGGGTCCCCGATGCGCTCGAGGTCGTTCTTGAGCTCGACGATCTGGGCGCGGGCGGAGCGGAGGCTCGTGGTGAGCCGGTCGTTGCGGTCGGCGAGCTGCTCGAGCTCGGCGGTCATCTCCGCGTAGGTCTTCATGGCCATGTGCTCCCCTTCCTGCGAGGTGCGGCGTGCCGGTGAGGCGGCGGTGGGTCGAGGGGACCGGGACCCGGGTGGGTCAGCGGTCGCGGCCCTGGCGGATGTCCCGCAGGGCCCGCTTCAGCTTGCGCGGGGCGACGCCGCGCTCGCCGAGGTCCTGGGAGGACCACTCCGAGTCGGTGCCGCCGAAGCCGTCGTTGTCGGGATGGTTCAGCTCCTCCTCGTCGCGAGAGCCGGGTGCCGGGCGCGTGGAGCGGGTCATCGCCCCGGTGCCGTGGGCGGTGCGCCGCGCGGTGAGCAGGAAGCCGGTGTGGGCGTTCATGCGGTGCTCGGGACGGACGGCGAGCCCCTCGAGGTGCCAGGGCCGCACGAGGGTCTCGAAGGCGTACGGCTCGGTGAACTCGCCGTGGGCGCGCAGAGCCTCCGCGGTGCGGGAGAGCTGGGTGACGGTCGCGACGTACGCGAGGTAGACACCGCCGGAGACGAGCACCTCGGCGGCCGCGTCGACGCACTCCCAGGGGGCGAGCATGTCGAGGACCACCCGGTCCACGCTCGGACCGTCGGGGCTGAGGGTCGGGGCGACGTCCTGGAAGTCGCCGATCGAGAGCTGCCAGGTCGGGGGCAGCTCGCCCTCGGGGGTGCCGAAGAAGGTGCCGACGTTCTCGCGGGCGACCTCGGCGAAGTCCTCGCGGCGCTCGATGGAGTGGACGGAGCCGGTGGGGCCGACGGCGCGCAGCAGCGCGGTGGTCAGGCCGCCTGAGCCGACACCGGCCTCGAGCACCCGGGCACCGGGGAAGATGTCGCCCCACATGAGGATCTGCGCGGAGTCCTTGGGGTAGATGATCGCGGCGCCGCGGGGCATGGAGAGCATGTAGTCGGCGTAGAGGGGGCGCAGGGCCTGGTAGCGGGTGCCGTGGTTGTCCTCCACGACGGACCCGTCCTCGGCGCCGATCAGCTGGTCGTGGCGGAGCACGCCGCGGTGGGTGTGGAACTCCCCGCCGGGCTTGAGGGTGATCGTGTTCAGCCGGCCCTTGGAGTCCGAGAGCTGCACCTTGTCCCCCACGTCGAGGGGGCCGGTGCGGTCCAGCCCGCGGCGCGGGGCGCGCGGGGCGGGGACGGTCGGCCCCTGGTCGGGGGCGGTCTGCGGGTGCTGCTCGGTCATGCGTTCCAGCATAGGACGGGGCCGCCGCGGGCGGCCCGTCCCCGGAGGCCGATGAGACGTGCGCCGCCTCAGGGGCGGTGCGGGGCGCGGAGGCGCCGCTGCACCTCCGCCGCGAGGACCACGCCGAGCATCCGCTGCTCGGCGTCCAGGACGGCGTAGGCCGGGGCGGGGCGCCGCATCATCGCGGAGACCAGCTGCTCGCCGCCGAGCGCCGCGGGGAGGAGGCCGAGCTCGCCGAGCGGGGCTGCGACCGCGCTGACCGGCGTCCTCTCGCGGTGTTCCGCGGGGACGGCGGCGACGGCGGCCGGATCGAGGCGCAGGACGCGGCCGAGCACCCCGGGCCGGGCGGTCCCGGGCTCGAGCACGAGCACGTCCTCCGGGGCGACGTCGAGGTCGCCGAGGGGCTGGGTCGGGGGGACGAGGCGGATCGGGCGGGCCAGGGCGGCGAGGTCGAGCCCCTCGATCCGCTGCTGCAGCCGCGCCCCGTTCAGCGCGCTGCTCGCGCCCTGCCAGAGCATGCCGGCGATGAGCAGCGCCCACAGCAGGGTGAGCAGGCCGAGGGTCCCGGTCCCCCCGGCCTCGAGGATCCGCCACAGCGGGACGCCGAAGGCGAGCACGGCGATACCCCGCCCGATCCACGCCGTGATCACCGTGCCGCGCACGGGGCTCCGGAGCACCCCGCCGAGCAGTGCCTCGAGGGCTCGCCCGCCGTCCATCGGCAGCCCGGGCAGGAGGTTGAAGACGGCCAGGGCGAGGTTCAGCAGCGAGCAGGCGGACCAGAACGCGAGCGCGGCCTCGCTCTCGACGGAGCGGGCCGCGAGATGGGCGAGGCCGGCGAGCAGCAGGTTGCTCAGCGGACCGACGAGGGAGACGACGATCGAGGCGAGGGCGCCGAGCGGCGCGCCGCGGTACTGGGTGTGCCCGCCCCAGAGGGTCAGTGCGATGTGATCGACCGTCGCCCCCGAGAGGTGCGCAGCCACGGCATGGGCCGCCTCGTGCAGCAGCACCGAGAGGATCAGCACGAGGGCGACGCCGACGGCCAGGGACGCGGCGAGGGCGAGGCTCGCCCCGGGCACCGCGACGCTGGGGAAGACCATCGCGGCGAGCAGCAGGACCGTGATCAGGGTGCCGGGGCTGACCTGGATCGGGGGCAGCGGGCCGAGGCGCAGCGCGGGGCGGGGCATGGGACGTCTCCTCCTGTCCCGGGGCGCACGACCGCGGGGCAGGCCGAGGATAGCCGTCCGGCCTGCGCCCTCGCCGCTCAGGCGGTGGCCCCGGGGCTACGATGGGTCGATGAGTCGAATCGCCATCGCGGCCTTCAGCGGCTGGAACGACGCCGGGGAGGCCGCCACCGGGGTGATCGATCACCTGCTGGAGACCTGGCCCTCGCGGCCCGCCGGCCGGGTGGACGCTGAGGAGTACGTCGACTTCCAGGTGAACCGCCCCGACATCCGCACCACCGAGGACGGGCTGCGGGTCGTCGACTGGCCGGACACCGAGCTGCGGATCGTCACCCCGCCGCAGGGGCCGGAGATTGTCACGGTCCTCGGCGCTGAGCCCTCGCTGCGCTGGAAGAGCTTCTGCGACGAGGTGCTCGAGCAGATGCAGCTGCTGGACGTCTCCGCCGTGGTGTGCCTCGGGGCGCTGCTCGCCGACGTCCCCCACACACGTCCCCTCCCGGTCAGCTCGCAGGTCGAGCCGGGTGCCGCGGAGTCCGTCGGCGACCGCGACCAGTACGTCGGCCCGGTGGGCATCCCGACGATCCTCGCCCGCCGCACCACGAGCGCGGGCCTGCGCACGACGAGCATGTGGGTGCAGGTGCCGCACTACATCTCGCACTCCACCTCGCCGAAGGCGGTGCTCGCCCTCGTGCGCGAGCTGCAGGAGCTGATCTCGGCGCCGATCCCGCAGGACGAGCTCGAGGCGATCGCCGAGGGCTGGATGCGCGGGGCCGATGAGCTCGCGCGCACCGATCAGGAGATCGGCGCCTACGTGCGCGAGCTCGAGCAGATCCAGGACGCCGGCGAGCTGCCCGGCGCGAGCGGCGAGGCGATCGCTCGGGAGTTCGAGCAGTTCCTGCGCCGTCGGCGCGAGGCCGACTGACACCTCCCGCTGCGGAGCGGGCCGGCCCGTGGGGCCGGGCCGCTCAGTCGGTCAGGGCGAGTCCGAGGAGGGCATCGCAGGCGGCGGCGACGTCCCCGGGGCGCGCCTCCGCCGCGTCGGGCCCCGTCTCCCCCGCCGCCCGCTCGTCCGCGGGATCCGCGGCACCGGCACTCGCCGCCCAGGCGTCGAGGGCGACGAGAGCCGACGGCGTGTCGAGATCCTGCCGCAGCGCGGCGCGCAGCGCCTCGACGGTCTCCGGGTGCCGACCCCCGCGGGCCGCCGCGGAGCGGTAGGAGGCCAGGCGCGCCTCGGCCTGCGTCAGCTCCGCCTCGGACCACTCCCAGTCCGCCCGGTAGTGGTGCGCCATGAGGACGAGACGGATCGCCATCGGGTCGACCCCGTCACGGACCAGGCGGTGGACGAACACGAGGTTGCCGAGCGACTTGCTCATCTTCTCGCCGTCGAGGGCGACCATGCCGCTATGGGCATAGGCGGTCGCGAAGCCGCGGCCGAGGGCGACGGCATGGGCTGCGCTGAGGTCGTGATGCGGGAAGACCAGGTCCGAGCCGCCGGCCTGCACGTCGAAGGGGAGCCCGAGGCCGCCTTCGGCGATGCATACGCACTCGACGTGCCAGCCGGGGCGTCCCCGCCCGAGCTCCCCGGCATCCCAAGCCGGCTCCCCGGCGCGCTCGGCGCGCCACAGCAGCGGGTCGAAGCGGCCGCGCTTGCCGGGGCGGTCGGGGTCGCCGCCGCGCTCGGCGAAGACGGAGAGCATCTGCTGCTCGCTCCATCCGGAGACGTCCCCCAGCGCGCCGTCCACGGAGAGGTCGAGGTACCAGTCCTCGCCCTCGGCGTCGGGCGTCTCCACCCGGTAGGCGCGGCCCCGCTCGTGCAGTCGCTCGACGGTGGCGATGATCTGGTCCATCGCCTCACTCACCGAGAGGTAGGTCTCGGGGGCGACGATGCGCAGCGCCTCCATGTCCTCGGCGAAGAGGTCCACCTGGGAGGCGGCGAGCTCGCGCCAGTCGACGTCGTCCCGTTCCGCGCGCTCGAGCAGGGGGTCGTCCACGTCGGTGATGTTCTGGGCGACCTCCACCTCGAGGCCGCTGTCGCGCAGCGCGCGCCGCATCAGATCGGCGGCGTGATAGGTCGCGGCATGCCCGAGATGGGTCGCGTCGTACGGGGTGATCCCGCAGACGTACAGCCGCGCGGTACCCGGCGTGAGCGGCACCAGCGGGGCGATCCGACCGGTCCGGGTGTCGTGCAGCCGCAGCGGGAGGCCGGAGGCGGGGAGGGGCGAGATGCTCGGGGAGGTCCAGGAACGCACCGGTCGATCATACGGTTCCCGCCGAGGTCAGCGGTCAGGCGCCACCCAGCGGATCGACCAGGCCCGTCCACAGCAGGATCAGCAGCACGAGGCCGGCGACGACGCGGTAGACCACGAAGACGGTGTAGGAGCGGTTCTCGATCATGCGCATGAACCAGACGATCACCGCGTAGCCGACGCCGAAGGCGACGAGGGTCGCGACGATGATCACGAGCAGGGAGGGTTCCCCGGCGGCCGCGGCGGCGGCCCGTCCGTCGGCCGTGAGCAGCGCCGGGACCTCCTTCGCGGCCTTGTACAGGCCCGAGGCGAAGACGGCGGGGACGGCCAGCAGGAAGGCGTAGCGGGCCGCCGCCTGGCGGGTGTAGCCCATGAGGAGCCCCGCGGTGATGGTGCCGCCCGAGCGGGAGACCCCGGGGATCAGGGCGAGCGCCTGCGCGAGGCCGAAGAGGATGCCGTCGCGCCAGGAGAGCTCCTTCAGCTCCTTGCGCTGCGGCGCGATGCGATCGGCGAGGCCCAGCAGGAGGCCGAAGACGATGAGCATCGTGGCGGTGATGTAGAGGTTCCGCAGGCCGTGGTCGATCTGCTCCTCGAAGAGGAGACCCAGCACGCCGATGGGGATCGAGCCGAGGATCACGAGCCAGCCCATCCGGACGTCCGGATCGGACTGCGGGAGGCGGCCGACGAGGGCCCGGCACCAGCGGCCGATGATCCGCGTGATGTCCTTCCAGAAGTAGATCAGGACCGCGGTCTCGGTGCCCAACTGGATGATCGCGGTGAACGCCGCACCGGGATCCTGCCCGGGGGCCATGAGCTCGCCGACCACGCGCACGTGCGCGCTCGAGGAGATCGGGAGGAACTCCGTGAGGCCCTGGACGAGGCCCAGGATCACTGCCTCGATGAACGACATGCGGACTCCTCGACGGACGGCGACGGCGGGACGGGCCGGGGATGCTCACCGGCCCAGGACAGAGTACGCGGCGCCGGGCGGGGTGCCCGGCGCCGCGTGGGGGCCGTTCGTGCAGACGTCGTGAAGGGTCGTCGATGTCGCCGTGAGAGAACCGGGACGACAAGGGGATGACGTCGGGGACGGGGAGCGCTGCTCAGCGCTCGTCGTCCTCCTCGTCGTCCTCGAGGTCGTCGTCGCCGAACTCCTCGTCGTCGTCCTCGTCGTCCTCGAAGTCGTCGAGATCGTCGAAGTCGTCCTCGTCATCGTCCTCGTCATCATCCTCGCCGTCGAAGACGATCAGCGGGGTGGCGATGTCGTAGGCGTCGAAGAGGGCGTCGTCATAGTCGTCGAAGGCCGTGGTGAGCTGCTCGGTCGCAGCCTCCAGGGCGGGATCGTCGTCACCGCGGGAGGCGGCGGCCGCCTCGTAGTGACGTTCGAGGGCAGCGATCAGCGCAGCGAGAGCGGAGCGAGGATCCGTGTTCATGGTTGGACGGTACATCGTCCGGCGGCAGAATGGACAGCGGAAACTGCCGTGGCGAGGTCACGGATCCGTGCCGCCTGCCAGGCCCGGACCCGACCCGGCGCGGCGTCGTCGATCCCCGGAAGCGAGTGCCCGTGCCGTCCCAGCCACCACCCCTCGTCGCGCGCATCGAGATCTTCCGGGATCCGCGCGGCCTGAGGGACCTCCCCCTCGAGCGCGGCCGGTCGGCCGAGGACTACGAGTTCCAGATCATCACCGTCCCGCGGGAGAGCTCCGTGTCCCAGGTGCGCGCGGCGCTCACGGAGCACGCGGAGTACGGCCGGTGGGAGCATGCGCGCACCCGGAAGTACCTCGGCGGCGGCCGGAAGGTCTGGATGCGGCGCCGGATCGTGCGCGTGGAGTCGGCTCTCGGGGCGGACCGCTCGGACTGACCGCCGCGCTGTCCACAGAGCGCGGGGCGCGGGAGCGCCGACGGGCGCGGTCTGATGGACTGGGCGCATGCCATCTCCGGTGCTGCTCCCGCTCCTCGTGCTGGCGGTCGCCTATGTGCCGCCCGCGGTGGTGCTCGCGCGCATCGATCTGCGGGAGCACCGGCTGCCCAACCGGTGGATCGGCCTGCTCACGGCCGCGGTCGCGATCGGCCTGATCCTCTGCGCCCTCGTCGAGCCCTCCCTCCGCGCGCCGCTGCGATCGGCGGCCGTGCTCGCGCTCGTCCTCGGCCTCGGCGCGGTGCTGCTCGCCCTGCTCGCCCCGCAGCTGCTGGGGATGGGCGATGCCAAGGCGCTGCCGGTCGTGGTGCTCATGAGCGGGGCCCTCGGCGGGGAGGAGCTCCTCGCCGCGCTGTTGGGGATCGCCCTGCTCGGAGGGATCGTCGGGTCGGTGCTGCTGCTGCGCGGCCGGTCCGGGGAGCGTTTCGCCTACGGTCCGATCCTGCTCTCGGGCCCCATGCTGGGCCTCGCCGGGGCGCCGCTCGTGGCGGTCGCCCTCGGCACGGCCTGACCCCGCTCCCCCGGCGTCCCGCCCGGGCCCCGATCAGCGGGCCGCGGCGTCCCGCTGGCGTCGCGCTTCGTAGAGGGCGATCGAGCCCGCCACGGCGGCGTTGAGCGAGGAGGCGCCCGTGCCGGGGACCATGGGGATCTCCGCGATCACGGCGCAGGCCTCCCGCCACTGGGCGCTCATGCCCGCGGTCTCGTTGCCGACCACGAGCAGCACCGGCCCGGTGAGATCGGTGCTCTCGAGCGTGTGCCCGCCGGCCTCGTCCAGACCCACCACCCGCCAGTCGACGCCCTCGGCCCGTTGCCCCTCGAGATGCGCGAGGACCTCCCGCGGCGAGGACAGGCGCAGCACCGGGAGGGCGAAGACGCTCCCGGTCGAGGCGCGGATCGCGGCGGGATCCCAGACGTCCGCCGCATGACCGGTGGTGATCACCGCGCTCGCGCCGAGCGCGTCGGCCGAGCGCACCAGCGAGCCGATGTTCCCCGGACCGGAGGGACGGTCGAAGGCGACCACGAGCGCGTCGGGGCCGAGCACCTCCGGCGAGAGGCGCGAGAGGTCGTCAGCGGGGATCGCGGCGAGGGCGAGCAGCTCGGGGGTGCCCTCCTCCCGCTCCCCCAGCTCGGCCATGAGCTCGGGGGCGAGCTCGATGACCGGCGCGGGAGGGTCCGCGAGGAGCTCGCGCGCCCAGCGGCTCGGGGTCTCGCGGCCGTCGCTGAGCAGGGTGCGGATCTCGATGCCGTGCTCGAGGGCGAGCGTGAGGGGACGCACCCCCTGGATCACCATCTCCCCGCTGCGGGTGCGCTTGGTGCGGTTGGTCAGCAGCGCCTGCCATTGCTGGAACTGGGCGTTGCGGCGCTCGATGCGGACGGGACGTCGGGCCATCACACGCCCGCCCCGTCGTAGCCGTTCTGGCGCCAGGCCTCGTAGACGGCGATCGACACCGAGTTGGCGAGGTTGAGCGAGCGGCGCGCGGGCAGCATCGGGATCCGCACCCGGGCGGTGACCCGCGGATGGGAGAGCGCCTCCGCGGGCAGCCCGCTCGGCTCGGTGCCGAACAGGAGCACGTCGTCCGGCCGGTACTCGACCTCGCCGAAGGTGGTCTCGGTGCGCGCGGTGAAGGCGAAGACCCGGGAGCCCGGGACGGCCGCGAGGGCCGTCTCCAGATCGGGGTGGACGTTCACGTCGGCGAGGTCGTGGTAGTCCAGCCCGGCGCGGCGCAGTTTCGCGTCCTCGAAGTCGAAGCCGAGAGGCTCGATGAGGTGGAGGCGTGCCCCGGTGACGGCGGCGAGGCGGATGGCGTTGCCGGTGTTGCCGGCGATCGCGGGCTCGTGGAGGAAGACGTGGACCATGCCGGGATTCTTCCACGGGCGGGCACCGCTCCCCCGCCTCACCAGCGGTCGACGAGCTCGACCCCCGTCGATGCCAGGGCGTCCCGCCACTGCGCATCGGGCAGCAGCCGCGCCTCCCAGGCCCGCTCCGGCGGGATGCCGGGGCCTTCGCCCGACGGATGGAGGAACAGCTCCGAGGTGCCGGGCGGCAACTGGGCCACGCCGTGCAGCAGCCGGTCGCGGAGGGCCTCGTAGGAGCCGAGGAGGCGGGCGGGGAGCGGGTTGGTGAGGATCGCAGCCGGGATCGGCACCCCGAGGTGGTCGGCGAGGTCCACGGCCCGGCGGTGCCGCGCCTCGCGCTCGGTCGGACCGAGCAGGGAGGACCGCGGCGCGGCGGCACCGGGCCGGTCGAGGTGGCGGAGCGGCTCGGGGTCGCGGGGCAGGCGCACGGCGAGGCCGTGCCGGGCGGCCCAGTGCAGCGCCCCGGGCAGGAGCCCGCCGCCGTGCAGACCGTAGAGGGTTCCGGTGTGCGAGTCGACGGCCCGCGGTCGCAGGCCCCGGTCATGCATCCACCCCAGTTGGGCCTCGAGCTCGGCCAGCACCTCCCCCTCCTCGACGCGGAGCTCGGTGAGCGGGTCGGCGAGGCGCAGGTCGCCGTCCGGCTCGTGCAGCGAAGGGGCGTCGGTGAGCAGCCGCCACGGTCCCCCGGTGCTCTCGGCGACGAGGCAGGTATGCAGGTGCGGGGTGATCCCCGCGGCGTGGACCGCTCGGGCCGCCTGGTCCGTGTGGGGCGTGGTGACGAGCAGGGAGGCGGCGGTGATGGCCCCGGCCGCGGCGAGCTCGGCGATCACCTGGTCGGTGAGGGGGTCCCGGCCGAGGTCGTCGGCAGTGATGACGAGTCGTCGAACGGCCACGGCACCTCCCGGATCAGCCTGTACTGGACACTACTCCAGAATCTTCGGGAGCGGACGGGATGCGCACGAAACGGGCGGCGATCGCCCCGAGGACCACGAGGCCCAGCGGGTAGGCGCACAGGTAGACGCGGAAGGCGAGACCGGTCCGCTCCCCCGGGTCCTCTCCCGAGTAGTAGCCGAAGAACACCCCCAGCGAGGCCAGGGCCAGGCCCGAGACGACGCCGTTAAGCCGGCCGAACACCCCGAAGGCCGACAGGAACAGGCCCTCCCGGCGCGTCCCGTGCCGGGCTGCATCGGCATCGAGCACCCGGGCGACGACGAGATCGTGCGTCGCCATCATCCCGGCCCAGCCGGCGCCGAGCACCACGCCCGCTCCGATCGCGGTCGCCAGCGTCGGCGCCATCAGCAGCAGCGCTAAGCCCGCCGCCAGCACGACGAAGGCCCAGCGCCAGGCGCGCAGGGCACCGAGTCGCGCGATCACCTGCGCCCACACCGCGAGCCCCGCCGCCGCCACGACGATCACCGCCCCCTGGAGCGCGAAGGCGTAGGCGACGGGAAGCCCGAGGGTGTGACGGACGTAGAGCTGGACCCCCGAGAGCACGAGGCCGAGCGCGGCGGTGTAGCAGGCGCCGGTGAGGCCCACGGACCAGAACTGCCGGGTGCGCAGGATCTGCAGCACTGCCCGGCCCAGACGCGGTCGCTCGAGCGCCGAGTGGCGGGGATCCTCCCGCGCACCGAGGGCCATCACGACGATCACCACGACCGCGATCACGCCGTAGAGCAGCGCGGTGCGCGAGAAGCCCTCGGTGCCGTGCTCGCTGCCCAGCCAGGAAGTCGTCAGGATCGGGGTGAGGGCGAGGGAGACGATCATGGCGATCAGCTGGAAGCCCTGGCGCAGGGCGTTGGCGACCGCACGCCGTCGCTCCCCGGGGAAGAGCTCGGGCAGGAGCGCTCCGTAGTTCGCGTTGAGCATCGAGTCCATCAGCTCGCAGAGGATCGCGAAGACGGCGAACCAGAGCACCAGGGCCGTGCCGTCGAGCGCCGCGGGCGGGCTGAACAGCGCGATCATCGAGGCGGCGAGGAGCGGAGCGCCCACCAGGAGCCAGGGTCGACGTCGGCCGAAGCGGCTGCGGGTGCGGTCGGAGAGATGACCCAGCAGCGGGTTGTCGAGCGCGTCGATGATCGCGTAGACGATCATCACGGCCGCATAGGCCCGCACGTCCAGCCCCAGCTCGTCGACGTAGAAGAGGACGGTCGACCCCTTGATGAAGTTGATCGGGATCGAGGTGCCGAACATGCCCAGGGCGTAGCGCCACGGCAGGGTGGGGCGGACCGCGGGCACGTCCGACGGGGGCTCCGCCGCGGGGACGGGTACGGGCAGGCTCGTCACGGGGGCTCCTTGTGCGCCGGATGGCCGCATCGTAGCGAGCGGGCAGCTGCCGAGGAGCGGCTGACCGCCCCGCCGGCACCAAGCCCCCGGGAGGTGCTCGGGACCGAGCCGCCCTGTCCGCTCCGCCCGGCGACGACGAAGGGCCCCGGTGAGAACCGGGGCCCTGCGTCATACCGTGTCCGAAGGGGGACTTGAACCCCCACGACCTAATACGGTCACTAGCACCTCAAGCTAGCGCGTCTACCAATTCCGCCATCCGGACGAATGGCCGCCGTAGCGACTCGAGAAGATTAGCACGACCCCGGGTCCGTCGACGACCGATCTGGGCTCTGCCAGGCATGACGTGGCCATCATCACGCTGGGGCTGTCACTCGCGATCCGGGCATGACGGCGTGGAGGAGATCGAGGACGAGGGCGATCTGGGACCCCGCCCCCACCCGCGCAGGATCCGACACGCGCTCGGCGAGGTCCTGCAGCGAGGCGGCGGCGAGGGCCAGCATGGTCGGATCGGGGTCGACGACCCGCTGCGGCTCCCAGGTGCTCAGCTCGGCGAGCACCAGCTCGAGCTCGTCGGCCGAGCCGTGGACGGAGGGCGTCAGGAGATCGACCCGGGCCCGGGCCGCGAGGGCGGTGCAGCGGCGCAGCAGCGGGGTGGACGTCTCGGGGAGGATCGGGAGGGAGGTGGTGTCCGTGGTCGGGCGCAGCGACGGCGGGGAGTCGATCTCCGTGCGCGGGGTCGCCGTCGGCTCCCAGGATCCTCGCCGTGTCTCCATGAGTCACTCCCTCGTGCTCGTCCGATGGCCCTCTGCCCCCGTGGATCCGTCCGACTTTACTATCCCTTGACTGACGGATTCAAGGGACCATCGACCCTCCGCGACCGCCCTCGCGGCGACGGCCCCGGGACGCTCGCGCGGCTCAGCTCGAGCGGGAGGCGAGCTCGCGGCGAGCGGCCTCGAGCATGGCCCGGACCGGGGCGCGCTGCACCCCGAGCATCGAGCGGACCTGCAGATCCGCTTGATGGGCGAGCATCTCGAGCCCATCGGCGACCTCGCCGCCGAGCGCCCCGACGAGACCGGCGAGGGGTGCCGGCCAGGGGTCGTAGAGGACATCCAGAAAGACGCCCGGCACCGCTCCCGGTGCCGTATCCCGCTGGCCGCCCGTGGTCCAGTCCGCGGCGACGGCCTGCGCCCCGGGGACGGCGAGGGCGCTCACGACGAGGTCCGCGGTGAGCAGCTGCCGGTTGTCCTCCCAGGCGACGTGGCGCACCTGCACGCCATGTCCCGCGGCCAGGACCTCGAGGGGGACGAGCTTCTCGGGGCTGCGGGCGCTGAGCAGGATCTCGCAGGCACCCAGCTCGACGAGCGCCGCGACGGCGCTCAGCGCGGTCGCCCCCGAGCCCAGCACGGCCCCCGTCGGCCCGGCACCGCCCGCGCTCGATGGCGCGACCGCTCCCCGACCGCGGCGGTCGGGGGCCCCGTGATCGCGCAACGCGGCGACGATGCCGTGCACGTCATGGTTCTCGGCCCGCCAGGTGCCATCGGGCCGGCGCACGAGGGTGTTGGCGATGCCGAGTGCCGTCGCGGTCGCATCCCGTTCGGCCGCCAGGTCGTGCGCCTCGGGCTTGCCGGGCATGGTAACGCTCAGCCCCTGCAGGTCACGGCCTGGACCGTCGGCGAGGAAGGCCGCGAGCTCGCCCGCACCGACCTCGTGGCGCACGTACTCGGCATCGGTGACGCCGAGCTCCGCGTAGGCGGTGCGGTGCAGCACCGGGGAGAGCGAGTGGTCCACGGGCGAGCCGATCACGGCGAAGCGTCGCCGCGGGAGCGCCTGCCCGATCGCAGGCTCGGGCTCGGCCGACATCACTTCGACTGCGCCCATTCCTGCCAGTCCGCGACGTTCTGCTCGTGCTCGGCCCAGGTCTCTGCGAAGCGCGTCTCGCCTGTGTCGGTGTTGACCGTGACGAAGTAGAGCCAGTCGCCCGCGGGCGGGGACACCGCTGCGTCGAGGGCCGGTCCCCCGGGGGCGGCGATCGGACCGGGCGGCAGACCGGCGTACTTGTACGTGTTGTACGGGGAGTCGATGGCGCGCTCGGCATTGGTGGTGGCCACCGCCGAGTTCTTCCCGGCCACGTAGTGCACGGTCGAGTCGAACTGCAGCGGCATCGGCGTTCCGCCGGCCTCCCCGGCACCCTCGAGGCGGTTGAGGATGACGCGGACGACCTTCCCGTAGTCCTCCTCCTTGTTCGCTTCGAGCTCGGCGAGAGAGGCGAGGGTGAGCGTGCGATGCCAGTCGGCCTCGGCGATGCCGCGGTCCGTCAGCTGCTTCTCCATGCGGTCCCACATCATCTGGATCACCTGCTCGGCGGTGGCGTCCTCGGGGATGTCGTAGCGGCCCGGCCAGAGGTAGCCCTCGAGGGTCCCGGCGGAGTTCTCCGGGATGCCGTAGGCGGTGTAGTCGACCGCCGCGGCCTCGAAGTCCTCGACGGGGATGCCGGAGGCCTCGGAGAGCAGCGGCCAGATCTGGGTGAGCCGCAGCCCCTCCGGGATGATCACGCGGTGGCCTGCGAGGTTCGCCGGATCCAGGAGCGCGTTGAGCGCATCGGCCGAGGACATCTCCAGCTTGAGCCGGTAGACGCCCGGCTCGATGCCGGCGGCGTCCGGGGTCGAGGTGAAGAGGTTGATGAAGGGACCGCTCGACTTGATGACGCCCGCCTCGACGAGGGTCCCGGCGATGTCCGTGCCGGTGTCGCCCTCGGCGACCTCCACGATCGCCTCGCCGGAGCCGGGGCCCGGGAAGTCCGTCTCCTCCGCCTCCATGGAGACGTTGGAGGTGACCCAGCGGTAGCCGGTGTAGCCGCCCCAGCCGATGCCGACGACGACGGCGATCACCAGCAGTGCCGGGAGCACGGTGCGCAGGAAGCCCCCGCGGCGACGTGTGGCGCGGCGCCGTCCCCGGCCGCTGCCGGATCCGTGCTGCTCCTCGGCGAGCTCCTCGAAGCTCGAGTCCTCGTCGTTCATCCCGCTTCCTCCTGTCCCACGGGGCCGGCGTCGCCCGGGAGGTCGGTGTCGACCTCGACGAGCTCCCCGGCTCGCGCCCCGGTCGACCGTTCGATGTCCAGCGCCTGCTGGAGGATCATCACGGCGGCGACCTGGTCGACGACCTGGCGGTGCTTGCGTCCCTTCCGCCCGGAGGCGTGCAGGGCCTGGTGCGCCGAGACGGTGGTGAGACGCTCGTCGAGCATCCTCACCTCCACGTCCCGATCGCTCCGGTCGAGCTGTGCGGCGAGCCGTTCGGCGAAATCGCGCGCCTTCCTCGCCGCTGCGCCCTCGCTGCCATCCAGGGAGCGCGGGAGTCCGACCATAATGACACGGGCCTCGGCCTCGACGGCCTCGGTGAGGACCCGTGTCACCGCGGTGTCGCGGGGGGCGGTCTGGACGGGCGTGGCGATCAGTCCGTCGAGGTCGCTGCGGGCGATGCCCACACGGACGTCGCCGACGTCCACGCCGAGGCGGACCCCCCGGGGCAGGCCCGCGGGGGCGTCCGAGCCGGGAGCGCCGCTCATGCGCCCGCGGTCGCCTCGATCGCGGCGCGCACCGCGGCCAGGGCCTCGCCGATCCGCGCGGGCTCGCCGCCGCCGCCCTGAGCCATGTCCGGCTTGCCGCCGCCGCGTCCACCCATCGCCTCGGCGCCGCCCTTCAGCAGGTCACCCGCCTTGAGGCCGAGCTCCCGGGCGCCCGCGCTGGTCGCGATGACGAGCGCGGCGCGGCCGTCCTCGTGGCCGGCGACCGCGACGACGACGGGCGAGTCCTCGCCCAGACGGGCGCGCAGGTCGAGCGCGAGAGTGCGCAGATCGCCCGCGGCGATCCCCTCCCCCGCATCGTGCGCGAGCAGACGCACGCCGGAGACCTCGGTCGCGCCCTCGACGAGACGACCGGCCTCGGCCTGGAGCTGCTGGCCGCGGAGCGCAGCGAGCTGCTTCTCCATGTCCTTCATCCGCTGCGTGAGCGAGCGGACCCGCTCAGGGATCTCCTCGCTGCTGCCGACCTTCAGGATCTCGCTCAGCTGGGAGACCAGCGCGCGCTCCTTCGCCTGATGGCGGTAGGCCGAGAGTCCGACGAGGGCGTCGACGCGGCGCACGCCGGAGCCGATCGAGGCCTCGCCCATGAGCTGCACGGAGCCGATCGCGCCGGTGCTGGCGACGTGGGTGCCGCCGCACAGCTCGCGCGACCAGCCCCCGCCGATCGAGACCATGCGGACCACGTCGCCGTACTTCTCGCCGAAGAGCGCCTGCGCGCCGGCCGCCTTCGCCGCGTCGAGGGACATCTGCTGGTCGGTGACCTCCAGCTCCTCCTGCAGCAGCGTGTTGACGCGCCCCTCGATCTGGCTCAGCACGGAGGCGGGGACCGCCTGGCCGTACCGGAAGTCGAAGCGCATCCGGCCCGGGGAGTTCTCGGACCCCGCCTGCGTGGCGCCGTGGCCGAGCTCCTCGCGGAGGGCCTCGTGGACCATGTGGGTCGCGGTGTGGGCGCGGGCGATCGCCCCGCGACGCTCACGGTCGATGGTCGCGAGGGCGGAGGCGCCCGCGGCGAGCTCGCCCTCGACGAGACGGCCGCGGTGCACGATCAGACCCTTGACCGGCTTCTGCACGTCATCGACCTCGACGAGGCCGCCGCCGGTCAGCGCGATGCTGCCCTGGTCCGCGAGCTGACCGCCGGACTCGGCGTAGAACGGGGTCGCCGCGAGCACGATCTCGACCTGCGCCGGTGCCTGCACGGAGTTCACGAGCGCGCCGTCGACCAGCACGGACTCGACGGTCGTCGCGACGGTGTCCTCGGTGTAGCCGAGGAAGGGCACCTCGCCGCCGCGCTCTCCCAGGAGCCGGTTGTAGATCGCGGTGTCGGTGTGGCCGGTCTTCTTCGCCGCCGCATCGGCGCGGGCGCGCTCACGCTGCTCCTGCATCGCGGAGCGGAACGCCTCGGCGTCGACCTGGAGGCCCACCTCCGCCGCCATCTCCATCGTGAGGTCGATCGGGAAGCCGTAGGTGTCGTGGAGCTTGAACGCCTCGTCACCGGGGAGCACCCGTCCGCCATCGGCCGAGGCCGCCTTCGCGACCTGGTCGAAGAGCGCGGTGCCGGTCTCGAGGGTGCGGCGGAAGGTCTCCTCCTCCGCGTAGACGATCTCGGCGATGCGCGGGAAGTCCGCCTCGAGCTCCGGATAGGACTCGGCCATGAGGTCCTTGGAGATCGGCAGCAGGTGCGGCATGGCGGGCTCCGCGTAGCCGAGCAGGCGCAGGGAGCGCACCGCGCGGCGGATCAGGCGGCGCAGCACGTAGCCGCGGCCCTCGTTGCCGGGCCGCACGCCGTCGCCGACGAGCATCAGGGCGCTGCGCACGTGGTCGCCGATGATCCGCAGGCGGACGTCGTCCTCCTCGTCGTCGCCGTAGCGGCGGCCGGAGAGCTCCTGCGCCTTCTCGATGACCGGGAAGATCTGGTCGATCTCGTACATGTTCTGCTTGCCCTGCAGCAGGTAGGCGAGTCGCTCGACGCCGAGACCGGTGTCGATCGCCTTCTGGTCGAGCTCGCCGACGAGCTCGTAGTCCTTGCCGCTGCCCGGACCGCGCAGGAACTGGTCGAAGACGAGGTTCCAGATCTCGAGGTAGCGATCCTCGGCGCGCTCGTCCCCGGGCCACTGCGGGAGGGTCCCGGTGGGCGCGTCGGGACCGTACTCGGGGCCGCGGTCGTAGTACCACTCACCGGTGGAGCCTGCGGGTCCGGGCTGCCCGGTGTCCCAGCAGCTCTCCTCCCAGGGGAGGCGCACGATGCGCGCCGGGTCCAGGCCGATCACCGAGGTGAGGTGCTCGTAGGACTCGGCGTCCTCCTCCCACAGCGTGATCCAGAGGCGCTCGGGCTCGAGGCCGAAGCCTCCGTCCTCGACGGAGGAGGTCAGCAGCTCCCAGGAGAAGTCGATGGCGCCGCGCTTGAAGTAGTCCCCGAAGGAGAAGTTGCCGGCCATCTGGAAGAAGGTGCCGTGGCGGGTGGTGCGGCCGACGTTCTCGATGTCGTTGGTGCGGATGCACTTCTGCACGCTGACGGCGCGGTCGTAGGGCGCCTTCTCGGTCCCGACGATGTAGGGGATGAAGGGGACCATGCCGGCGATCGTGAAGAGGATCGACGGATCGCTCGAGACCAGCGAGGCGCTGGGCACGACCTCGTGCGCCTTCTTCTCGAAGTGGGCGAGGTAGCGCCGATGGATCTCAGAGGTGCGCATGGTCGGTGGTGGTCCTTCCGGGACTGCGGTGGACGGAGGGGGACACGAAGGCCCCGGTCAGGGTACCGGAGTACACCTGCCGGGGCCGTTCGCGACGCGTGAGGCGGAGGTCAGCGCGCGTAGTACTCGACGACCATCTGGACGTCGCAGGTCACGGGGACCTCGGAGCGCTTGGGGCGCGAGACCAGCTGGGACTTCAGCTCGGCGAGCTCGACCGACAGGTAGGACGGGACCTGGGCGAGGACGTCGGAGTTGCCGCCCTCGGCCGCGATCTGGAAGGGCTCCATCGCCTGGGACTTGGGCTTGATCTGGATGGTCTGGCCCGGCTTCACGCGGAAGGAGGGACGGTCCACCAGCTTGCCGTCGACCAGGACGTGACGGTGCACGACGGCCTGGCGGGCCTGGAGGATGGTGCGGGCGAAGCCGGAGCGCAGCACGAGCGCGTCGAGGCGCATCTCGAGCAGCTCGACCATCGACTCACCGGTCAGGCCGGACTCCTTCTTGGCGTCCAGGTAGGAGCGGTGCATCTGCTTCTCGCGCAGGGCGTACTGGGCGCGGAGACGCTGCTTCTCGCGCAGACGGACCGCGTAGTCGGACTCGGTCCGACGACGGGCGCGGCCGTGCTCGCCCGGGGGGTACGGGCGCTTCTCGAAGTACTTGACCGACTTCGGGGTCAGGGGGAGCCCGAGGGCTCGGGACAGGCGCGCCTGACGACGCGCGCGGGTGACGTTGGTCACGAGGTCTACCTCTTATCGCGTGTGGTGAATCCAGTCTTGCAGCCGCGGATTCAGCGACCAACACTAGCGCAGGGCCCCGCGCTGCTCAACGGTTCGCGGCGCAGGTCGCGCGCGGATTCCTGTGGAGTCGCCCACAGGGCGGCGATGCTCTCGCCGCCCTGGACCCGCCTCATCCGCCGCGCAGGATGCGCCGCAGCGCCTCGACGCGCCGTGCGGTCTGCGCCTCCTGGCCGTGTCCGGTGGGCTCGTAGTAGTCGGTCCCCACCAGGTCGTCCGGCGGGTACTGCTGGGCGACCACCCCGTGCGGGAAGTCGTGGGCGTAGCGGTACTCGACGCCGTGCCCCAGGGACGTCGCCCCGGAGTAGTGGGCGTCGCGCAGGTGCGCGGGGACGCCCTGGCCGCGCCCGGCGCGCACGTCGGCGATCGCGGCGTCGAGCGCCCGGTAGGAGGCGTTGGACTTGGGGGCGGTGGCGATGTGCACCACCGCCTGCGCGAGCGGGATCCGCCCCTCGGGCATGCCCAGCAGCTGCACGGCCTGCATGGCCGCGACCGCGACCTGCAGCGCCGTCGGGTCCGCCATGCCCACCTCCTCGCTCGCGGCGATCACGACGCGCCGGGCGATGAAGCGCGGGTCCTCGCCCGCTTCGATCATGCGGGCGAGGTAGTGCAGCGCGGCGTCGGCGTCGCTGCCCCGCATGGACTTGATGAAGGCGCTCGTGACGTCGTAGTGCTGGTCGCCGGCACGGTCGTAGCGCAGCGCCGCCCGATTGACGGCCTGCGCGAGCGTCGCGGCGTCGATCTCCTTCGACTCCTTCATCAGCGCGGCGGCCGCCGCGGCCTCGAGCGAGGTGAGGATCTTGCGGGCATCGCCCCCGCCGAGCCGCAGCAGCGCCTCCCGGGCGTCGTCGGCGAGCGTGACGGCGCCGCCGAGCCCGCGGTCCTCGGTGAGGGCCCGGTCGATCAGCGTGTCGAGATCGGCGCGGTCCAGCGACTCGAGGGTGAGGACGATCGAGCGCGACAGCAACGGGGAGATGACCGAGAAATGCGGGTTCTCGGTGGTCGCGGCGATCAGCGTCACCCAGCGGTTCTCGACGCTGGGCAGGAGGGCGTCCTGCTGGGACTTCGAGAAGCGGTGCACCTCGTCGACGAAGAGCACCGTCTCCTTCCCGATCGTCCGCAGCCTCGACCGGGCCTGGTCGACGACGTCGCGGATGTCCTTGACCCCGGCGAGCACGGCGGAGACCTCGACGAACTCACGGTCGCCGGACTGCGCGACGACGTACGCGAGGGTGGTCTTGCCGGTCCCGGGCGGACCCCAGAGGATCACCGAGGACGGCGCGGTGCGGGAGTCGTCGGCCGCGACGAGCCGGCGCAGCGGGCTGCCGGGCTCGAGCGCGGCGTGCTGCCCGACGATCTCCTCGAGGCGGCGCGGCCGCATCCGCACCGCGAGCGGGGCGCGGTGGTCGTGGTTGCGGTCCGACAGGGTGCGCGGCGCCGGGGCGTCGTGCGACACCGAGAACAGGTCCTCCTCCATGTCCCTCAGACTATGCCGCGGGGCCGACGGCAGGGCGATGCGCCCCGGCCGGGGAGGTCAGCCCCACGGATCCGCGCCGAGCTTGCGGACGATCCTGCCGGCCCAGCCGGGACCGCGGTAGATCAGCGCGGTGTAGCCCTGGACCAGGTCGGCGCCGGCCTCGAGCCGGGCGCGGAGATCGGCCGCGGTGGTGACGCCGCCGCAGCTGATGATCACCGCCTCCTCGGGCAGCTCGCGGCGCAGCAGGCGGAGCATCTCGAGGGAGCGCTCGGCGAGGATCGGGCCGGAGAGCCCGCCGGCACCGATGCTATGCACCCGGTCCGCGTCGGTGAGCAGGGACTCGGGTCGCGCGATCGTGGTGTTCGCGGCGATCACCCCGGCGAGGCCGACCTCGGTCGCGAGGCGGGCGACGGCGAGGACGTCGTCGTCGTGGAGGTCGGGAGCGATCTTGACCAGCACCGGGACCTCGCGGCGCAGGCGTCGGGCGGCGGCCCGCGCCTCCTCGAGGACCGCCTCGAGGATGGGGCGCAGGGCCTCGGTGGTCTGCAGGTCCCGCAGGCCCGGGGTGTTGGGGCTGGAGACGTTGATCGCGAGATAGGTGGCGTACGGCGCGAGCAGACGGGCGGAGAAGCGGTAGTCCTCCGCAGCGTCCTCGAGCGCGGTGACCTTGGACTTGCCGATGTTCACGCCGATGACCGCGCGCTGGCCCCGTTCGGTGCGGCGGGCCGCCGCGAGGTTCCGGGCGAGCTCCTGGGCGCCGTGGTTGTTGAAGCCCATCCGGTTGATGAGGGCCTGGTCGGCGAGGAGCCGGAACGAACGGGGCGCGGGATTGCCCGGCTGCGCCTGGGCCGTGACGGTCCCGACCTCCACGTGGCCGAAGCCGAGGTCGAGCAGGGCGAGGGGCACCTCGCCGTCCTTGTCGAAGCCGGCCGCCATCCCCAGCGGGGAGCGGTGCTCGGCACCGAGCACGGTGCGGGCGGGCCGACGGTCGCGGAGCGGGTGCGGGGTGCCGAAGACGGCGCGGAGCAGCGCCGGACCGCCGGGCACGGCGTGGGCCAGACGGAGCGCGCGCACGGTCAGCCGGTGGGCCTGCTCGGCGTCGAGCCGGGTGAGGACGTGGCGGAAGAGCGCGGCGTAGGCGCCGCGGGGGGCGTCGTCGGTGGAGGGCACGGCCTTACGGTACGTGCTCATGCGGCGGCGATCGGGGTCGCACGTCCCGCCCGGCGGGTCAGGAGCACGTAGACCAGGGCGATCAGCGGCAGCGCGAGCGGCACGAAGCCGTAGCCCTGCCCGTAGTGGGTCCAGACCGTCGCATCGGCGAACAGTCCCGGCAGGGCGTAGGTGAGGGTGCCGACGAGCAGCACGCCGGCCAGCTCGACGAGGCACAGTCCTAGCACGACCGGGGAACGGCGGCCGCCGCGGATCAGCGCGACGGTCACCGCGATGTAGGTGAGCGCGGCGGCGAGGGAGAGCAGGTAGGCGAGCGGGGCCTGCTCGAAGCCGCGCAGGATCTGCACCAGGCTGCGCGCCGTCGCCGAGAGGGCGAACAGGGCGTAGACCAAGATCAGGACGACCTCGAACCCGCGGGAGGCACGGGTCGGAGCGGCCGCGGGACGCTCCCCGTCGGCCGGGGTCCCGGTCCCGTCCTCGAGCACTGCGTCGTCCTGGGTCATGCGAAGCCTCCCGGCCAGATCTGGTGGAGCCGCAGCAGCAGCACGAGCGAGGTCGCAGCCACCACGGCGATGACGAGGCTGCCCCAGCGGGACCGCTCCCAGAGCGAGACCCAGCCGCCCCCGATCACCATCGCGATCGCGGTCAGCAGGTAGCCGTAGAGGGTGATCGGATCCTCGGGGGTGCCGCCGGCCAGGTCCCGCACCAGCAGGGCGGCCCCGAGCACGATCCACAGCAGAGCGGTGAGGGCGCAGGCTCCGAGCAGGACCAGGTCGGTGCGGAGATCGCGGACCGCGTAATAGAGACCCAGCAGGGCGGTGAGGCCGCCGACGACGCTCACCACGATGCTCAACGCCGCCATGGGTGCCGTCCGTCCTCTCGGGCGCCGACCTCTCGTCGGGCGCTGTGACCGCCCGGTACGGGATGCCCGAGCGCCCCTACGATAGATCCATGCCCACACTGACTGCTGCGAACACCGCCCTGACCGACGTCGACGTCGACGTCCTGATCCTCCCGCTGGTCCCCGGCTCCGACGGCGCCCCGTCGACCGTGCCCGGCGCCGCCGACATCTCCTCGGCCATCGCGAGCCTCGACCCCTCCGCGGCGCGCGGGGACGTGCACCGCATCCCCTCCTACACCTTCGCCTCCGCGGGCTCGCTGCTCCTCGTCGGGCTCGGCGAGGCCGATCTCGCGGAGCTCTCCGCAGAGGACCTCCGCCTCGCGTACGGCGCCGCCGCCCGCTCGCTGGTCGGCGTCGAGCGCGCCGCGGTCGCCCTGCCCGGAGGGTCCCCCGAGCAGCTCGCCGCCGCCCTCGAGGGCGCCGCCCTCGGCGCCTACACCTTCACCGCCTTCAAGTCGGGCACCGCGGGGTCCGCCCCGGACGGCGCCCTCGCCGAGATCGTCCTGCTCGCCGATGACACCGCCGCGGCGAAGTCCGCGATCGCCCGTGCCGAGGTCCTCGCCGACATCGTCACGGTCACCCGGGACCTGGTGAACACCCCACCGAACCTGCTCTACCCGGCGGAGTTCGCCCGCCGCGCCGAGGAGCTCGCCGCGGGCCTTCCCCTCGAGGTCACCGTGCTCGACGAGCAGCAGCTCGCCGAGGGCGGCTACGGCGGCATCGTCGGCGTCGGCCAGGGCTCGGCCCGCCCGCCGCGGCTCGTGCGCCTCGCCTACTCCCCCGAGGGCGCGACCGCCTCGGTCGCCCTGGTCGGCAAGGGCATCACCTTCGACACAGGCGGCATCTCGCTGAAGCCCGGCGCGGGGATGGACGAGATGACCTCGGACATGACCGGGGCCGCGACGGTGCTCGCTGCGACCCTGGGCGCGGCCCGCCTGGCCCTGCCCGTCACCGTGACCACCTATCTCGCCCTCGCCGAGAACATGCCCGGTGGCGGCGCCCAGCGCCCCGGCGACGTGGTCACCATGCGCAACGGCACGACCGTCGAGGTGCTCAACACCGACGCCGAGGGCCGCATGGTCATGGCTGACGCGCTCGTGGACGCCGTCGCCGACGAGCCGGACCTGGTGATGGACGTCGCGACCCTCACCGGTGCCGCGATGGTGGCGCTCGGCAAGCGCACCGCGGCCGTCATGGGCACCGACGCCGGCCGCGAGAGCGTGCTGAGCGCCGCGGACACCGCCGGCGAGCCGTTTTGGCCCCTGCCCTTCCCCGCGGAGCTGCGCGCCGACCTGACCGGTCGCGTCGCGGACCTGCGCAACATCGGGGAGCGCTGGGGCGGCGCCCTGTCGGCAGGGATCTTCCTCTCCGAGTTCGTGGGCGAGACCGAGTGGGCGCACCTGGACATCGCCGGTCCGGCCTTCGCCTCCGCGCCGCTGGGATACATGGGCAAGGGCGCGACGGGTATGAGCGTCCGCACCGTGCTGCAGGTCCTCGAGGACCGCGCCGCCGCGCGCTGAGCCGGCTCCCGGCTCCGTCGGATGCCGACGGAGCCGGGAGGACCGGACCGGGGTCCACCGGTCAGCCGGTGTGATCCGCTCCTCGTCACGGGGCCGAGAGTCCACGTCAGCGGGCCGACGGGCGCCGCCCCGTGCCCTAGCATGGGTCACGCAGGCGGCGCCGTCGGCCATCCGGGTGGATGCGCGCCGGGTAGACACCCATACACCGAGGAGCACACAGGTGGCGGATACAACCACTGACCAGTACGACGTCGTGATCCTGGGCGGTGGCAGCGGCGGCTATGCGGCTGCGCTGCGCGGAGCCCAGCTCGGCCAGAAGATCGCGCTCGTGGAGAAGGACAAGCTCGGTGGCACCTGCCTGCACCGCGGCTGCGTCCCCACCAAGGCGCTCCTCCACGTCGGCGAGGTCGCCGACGCCCCCTCCGAGGGCAAGGAGCTGGGCCTCGACATCTCCCTGAACAGCATCGACGTCACGAAGATGCTGGACTTCAAGGACAAGATCATCGGCCGCCTGTACAAGGGTCTGCAGGGCCTGGTGAAGTCCCGCAAGGTCGAGTACGTCGAGGGCTTCGGCCGCCTCACCGGCAAGAACACCGTCGAGGTCGAGACCGCCGAGGGCACGCGCACCCTGACCGGTAAGAACATCGTCCTCGCCTCGGGCTCCTTCTCGAAGTCGATCCCCGGCATCGACCTGGGCGACCGCTTCCTGGACTCCGAGGCCGCGCTGCAGCTGCCCGAGGTCCCGAAGAACCCGATCATCCTGGGCGGCGGCGTCATCGGCGTCGAGTTCGCCTCCGTGTGGAAGTCCCTCGGCGCCGAGTCCGTGACCATCATCGAGGGCCTCCCCCACCTGGTCGCGAACGAGGACGAGTCCCTCTCCAAGGCCCTCGAGCGCGCCTTCAAGAAGCGCGGCATCGCTTTCTCCCTCGGCGTCTTCACCGAGAAGGCCGAGCAGGATGAGAACGGCGTGAAGGTCACCCTCGCGAACGGCAAGGTCTACGAGGGCGACTACCTGCTCGTGGCCGTCGGCCGCGGCCCGAACACCCAGGGCCTCGGCTACGAGGAGCAGGGCATCGAGATGGATCGCGGCTTCGTGCTCGCGAACAAGGAGACCCTCGAGACCAACGTGCCCGGCATCTACGCCGTCGGCGACATCGTCCCCGGCCTGCAGCTCGCGCACCGCGGCTTCGCCCAGGGCATCTTCGTCGCCGAGCGCATCGCCGGCCAGAGCCCCGCGCCGATCGTCGAGTCCGGCATCGCCCGCATCACCTACTGCGAGCCGCAGCTCGGCTCCGTCGGCCTCACCGAGAAGCAGGCCAAGGAGCAGTACGGCGAGGACGGCGTCGAGTCCTACGAGTACAACCTGGGCGGCAACGGCAAGTCCCAGATCCTCGGCACCACCGGCTTCATCAAGCTGGTCCGCGAGAAGGGCGGCGCGATCGTCGGCGTCCACATGATCGGCTCGCGCATGTCCGAGCTGATGGGCGAGGCCCAGCTCATCGTCAACTGGGAGGCCTACCCGGAGGACGTCGCGTCCCTCATCCACGCCCACCCGACGCAGCACGAGGCCATGGGCGAGGCCGCGCTGGCGCTCGCCGGCAAGCCGCTGCACGCCCACGCCTGAGACCACCCCCCGAGGAGAACCACCATGTCCGAAACCGTGAAGATGCCAGCCCTCGGCGAGTCCGTCACCGAGGGCACCGTCACCCGCTGGCTGAAGTCCGTCGGCGACACCGTCGAGGTCGACGAGCCGCTGCTCGAGGTCTCGACCGACAAGGTCGACACCGAGATCCCCTCGCCCGTCGCGGGCACCATCGAGCAGATCCTGGTCCAGGAGGACGAGGACGCCGAGGTCGGCGCCGACCTGGTCGTGATCGGAGACGGCTCCGGCTCCGCCGCGTCCGACGCCGGTGACTCCGGTGCCGCCGCCCCGGCCGCCGAGGAGGCTGCCGTGGAGGAGTCCGCCCCCGCCGGGGAGGATCTCGCCTCCGACGAGACCGCCGCTCCCTCGACCGAGACCCCCGTCGCCGAGGAGAAGCCCGCCGCCGAGGAGGCACCGGCCGCCGGTGGCTCCGGCGAGGGTCAGGAGGTGACGATGCCCGCGCTCGGCGAGTCCGTCACCGAGGGCACCGTCACCCGCTGGCTCAAGTCCGTCGGCGACACCGTCGAGGTCGACGAGCCCCTGCTCGAGGTCTCGACCGACAAGGTCGACACCGAGATCCCCTCCCCGGTCGCGGGCACCCTGCTCTCGATCGCGGTGCAGGAGGACGAGGACGCCGAGGTCGGCGCCGTGCTCGCCGTCATCGGCGATGCCGCCGGCGCCTCGGCCCCGGCGGAGCCCGCCGCCCCGGCCCCGGCCGAGGAGAAGGCTGCTCCGGCGCCCGCTCCCGAGGAGAAGGCCGCTGCCGAGGAGAAGCCGGCCGCTGCGGAGGAGAAGCCCACCGCCGCTCCCGAGCCGGCTCCGGCTGCTGCTCCCGCGGCTCCCGCCCCGAAGGCCGACGAGGCCGTCTCGGGTGCGGAGTCCTCCGGCTATGTGACCCCGCTGGTGCGGAAGATGGCGGCCGAGGCCGGCGTCGACCTGTCCTCCGTCGCCGGCACCGGCCTCGGCGGTCGCATCCGCAAGCAGGACGTGCAGAAGGCGATCAAGGAGCAGAAGGCTGCGGCCTCCGCTCCCGCCGCCGCTGCCGCTCCGGCCGCGGACTCCGCACCGAAGGCTGCGCCGGCGGTGAACGTCTCCTCCAAGCGCGGCACCGAGGAGAAGATGCCCCGCATCCGCAAGGTCATCGGCCAGCGGATGATGGAGTCGCTGCAGGGCATGGCCCAGCTGACCACCGCGGTCGAGGTCGACCTGACCCGCGTGGCGAAGCTCCGCGCCCGGGCGAAGGACGACTTCGCCGCCCGTGAGGGTGCGAAGCTGACCTTCCTGCCGTTCCTGATGATGGCCGCGATCGAGGGTCTGAAGACCTACCCGCAGCTGAACTCCACCATCGGTGGCGACAAGATCGTCTACCACGGCTCGGAGAACATCGGCATGGCGGCGGACACCGAGCGCGGTCTCGTGGTCCCGGTCATCAAGAACGCCGGCGACCTGAACCTGGCGGGCCTCGCGCGCCAGATCGGCGATCTCGGCGGCCGCGCCAAGTCGAACAAGCTCGTCCCCGACGACCTGGCCGGCGCGACCTTCACCATCACCAACACCGGCTCGGGCGGTGCCCTCTGGGACACCCCGATCGTGCCCGCTCCACAGGTGGGCATCCTCGGCACCGGCACCATCACCAAGCGTCCGGTGGTCGTGCAGAACGCCGAGGGCGATGACACCATCGCGATCCGCTCGATGATGTACCTGTTCCTCTCCTACGACCACCGCATGGTCGACGGCGGCGACGCCGCCCGCTTCCTCACCTTCATGAAGAAGCGGCTCGAGGAAGGCGCGTTCGAGGGCGAGCTCGGTCTCTGACCTCCCCTCTCCGCGGAAGACCAGCGACTCCGCGACCGGGACGGGCCCGGCACCTTCGGGTGCTGGGCCCGTCCCGCGTTCCGGGGCTGGTCCGCGTCACGCGTCGGGCTCGCGCACCTCCGTGATCAGCCACTGGCGCCCGTCCCAGGCGAGATCGAGGATCACGGTGCCGGGCGCGGTCGCGGGCACCTCCGTGGCCTCACCCGCCGCGTCGGTGATGGTCGCGGCCTCGGTCGAGGTCTCCAGTCGGAGCGCGGCGGTGCCGGCGTCGAGATCGATCTCGAGCAGTTCCGCGTCCTGCACGACCGGTCCGCCGCCGCGGACGGTCGCGCCCTCGTACGCCGCGCGCACGGCGTCGTCCTCCGCGCGGGCGGCGCTTCCGGCGGCGGTGGGTGCCTGGTCCGAGGCGCTGGTGAGATAGGCGTGACGGGAGCCGGCGAGCTCAGCGCCGAGCGACCACGGGTCCTCGATCGGGTCCGCTGCGGTCCCGGCCCCGGAGTCCGGCCCTGCCCCGGTTCCCTCCGTCCCCGACTCCCCCGTCGTCTCCCCGGTCCCGACCTCGCTCGCCGACCCCTCCCCGCGAGGTCCGTCGGAGAGCAGCCAGCCGCCGGTGCCGAGGACGAGACCGGCCGCGAGCACGCTCGCCCCGCTGAGCAGCGCGATACGGCGGGTACCGGGATCGACGATGAGGGGGTGCACGGATCGCACCAGGTGGGCGACCGGTGTGCTTCGAGCGCCCCGGGTGCTCTGGGTGCCCCTGTTGCCCCACCGGGTGCTCCAGTTGCTCCGTGAGCTCCGTGGGGAGTCGACCTCCGCCGCCCGCGGGGCAGGGCGGGGCCCGGCCCGGTGCTCGGCCTGCCCCTCCGCCCCTGCCGGCCGGTCGCCGTGCTCGATCTCCTCGGCGGGGACCGCCGGCCACTGCCGGACCGGCTCGGTCGTCCCAGCAGGCCCGTCCCCGACCGCCACGGGCGCCTGTTGCACCGCTCGATGGCCGTCGATGCGGCGGCGCAGGGTGCGATCGCGGTCCAAGAGGGTCGCGTCGATCCAGTGCCGATCGGCGAGCTGATCCAGAGCGTCATCACCACGACGCAGGCCGCGCAGGTCGAGGAGCACGACGGTGCCGTCGGCCCGGAGCCCGAGCGCCGAGGCCCCGCGGGCACCGAGCAACCAGCCCCGCTCATGGAGCGCCCCCACGAGCGCCTCGAGGTCCTCGCGCACCACCCCGAGGGCGAGCCGTTCGGCCGTCGGAGGAGTGCCGTCGTGGTCGGCGCGGCGCCCGCCCCGCCGCGCCAGCTCCGGGGCGGATTCGCGCAGGTAGGCGTCGTCCTCGAGGGCCAGCACCATCGGGGCCGCGCGCAGGGCATCGACCTCGAGGGCGGCGAGCAACTGTGCCTGGTCCCGCACAGCCCGTCGGCCGTCCCCGCTGAGAGCGCGCACCCGCACCACGCCCTCGCGCCCCTGTTGCGCGACCTGCTCGACCACCACGTCCCCGTCGGCGTGGAGGATCCGCGGCCGCTCGACCAAGGTCGTCTCCGACCGCGCATGTCGCCCGGCCGACGGTCGCGTCCGGTCCCCGTCGGCCGACCAGCCGCTCCCGCGCGGGCCGGACAGCGACGGCGCTCCGGCCGCGAAACGATCCTCGTCGTAGTCGTGCATGGCGACCAGTGAAGCCCACCACGCCCCCTCCCCCGTCGGTCATCCACAATGCGCAGGTGAGGGCCCGCGGGAGTACTCTGGGCGGATGCTCGATGTGATCCGTCTCGGCTTCAGCGAACCCCTCCCCGGCGGGGACCGCCACGAGGAGTTCGGCCTGCCGGAGGGGCCGGTCGACTACCGCGCCGCCTGGGATCTGCAGCGCCGGCTCCATGCCGAGGTCGTCGCCGGGGAGCGGCCGGACACCCTGCTGCTGCTCGAGCACCAGCCCGTGTACACGGCGGGCAAGCTCACCGTAGACCACGAGCGACCCCGCGACGGCGCCGAGGTGGTCGACATCGACCGCGGCGGGAAGATCACCTGGCACGGGCCCCAGCAGCTCGTCGGCTACCCGCTCGTGAAGCTGCCCGTGCCGATCGACGTGGTCGGCTTCGTCCGCGATCTCGAGCGGACGATCATGGGCGTGTGCGGGCAGGTGGGCGTGGACACGATCCCCGTCGAGGGGCGCAGCGGCGTGTGGGTGCGCGGCACCGAGGGCGCCGCGGGCGAGCTGGCCGAGGATCGCAAGGTCTGCGCGATCGGGCTGCGGGTCTCCAAGCGCGCGACCATGCACGGCTTCGCCCTGAACTGCGACAACGACCTCTCGTGGGCCCGCAACGTGATCCCCTGCGGGATCGACGACGCCGGGGTCACCACGCTGACTCGGGAGGCGGGCCGCCGCATCGCCGTCGCGGACGTCGTGGACCTCGCCGCGGAGGCGCTGACCGATCTCGTGGCGCACCGCACCTCGCCCCGGGTCGCGTGACCGGCACCCGGAGCGCCCGGATCGATAGACTGCCAGGACCGTCAAACGTATGGAGGCATCACGGTGACACTCGCTCCCGAGGGCCGACGCCTGCTGCGCGTCGAAGCACGCAACGCGGAGGTGCCGATCGAGCGCAAGCCCGACTGGATCAAGACCCGCGCGGTAATGGGTCCGGAGTACAGCGCGATGAAGAAACGGGTGCACGGCCAGGGCCTGCACACGGTCTGCGAGGAAGCGGGCTGTCCGAACATCTTCGAGTGCTGGGAGGACCGCGAGGCGACCTTCCTCATCGGCGGGGACACCTGCACCCGCCGCTGCGACTTCTGCGACATCGCCACCGGCAAGCCGATGGCCGTGGACCCGATGGAACCCTTCAAGGTCGCGAAGTCCGTGCAGGAGATGGGACTGCGCTACTCGACCATCACGGGCGTGGCCCGCGATGACCTGCCCGACGGCGCGGCCGGCCTGTTCGCCCGCACCTGCGAGCAGATCCACGCCATGAACCCCGGAACCGGCGTCGAGCTGCTGATCGACGACATCAAGGGCAACGGCGAGGCGCTGCAGCAGGTCTTCGACGCGAAGCCCGAGGTGTTCGCGCACAACCTCGAGACGGTGCCGCGGATCTTCAAGCAGATCCGTCCCGCCTTCCGCTACGAGCGCTCCCTCGACGTCATCTCGCTGGGCAAGTCCGCCGGGATGATCACCAAGTCGAACCTGATCCTCGGCATGGGCGAGACCACCGACGAGATCCTCGACTCGCTGCAGCGGCTGCGCGACGCCGGATGCGACATCATCACCATCACGCAGTACCTGCGCCCCTCCAAGCTCCACCATCCGATCGACCGCTGGGTCAAGCCCGAGGAGTTCCTCGATCTGTCCCATGCGGCCGAGGAGATGGGCTTCCTCGCGGTGATGGCCGGACCGATGGTCCGCTCCTCGTACCGCGCGGGCAAGCTGTGGGCGCAGTCCATGAAGAAGCTGGGGCGGGAGATCCCCGAGAACCTCCGCCACCTCGATCAGGACCAGCCCGCCCGTCAGGAGGCCGCGAGCGTCGTCGCCCGTCGCTCCCCGGCCGCCGCGAGCTGAGTCCGCACCCCCGGAAGGACCCCCACCCCCATGGCCCGCAAGAGCGAGTCCGAGAAGTCCGCGCCGAAGAAGCCCGGCCGCCTCAAGCAGATGCTCGAGGTGTACAGGTACACCCAGGAGGTGGACCGCACCACGCTGCCGCTGATGCTGGCGGCGATGCTCGGCGCGATCGTCGTCGGCGTCCTCGTGTCCTGGCTGGTGCTGAACAGCCCCTGGTACGGCATCTTCCTGGGCATCGCCGTGGGCCTGCTCGGTGCGATGCTGATCCTCGCCCGGAAGGCGGAGCGCGCCGCGTTCAGCCGCATCAAGGGCCAGCCCGGAGCGGCGCTCGCCGCCATGCAGTCGATCCGTCGAGGCTGGAACGTGACGGAGGAACCGGTGCAGATCGATCCCCGCAGCCAGAAGATGCTCTTCCGCGCCTCCGGCCGGGCCGGCATCGCGATCGTCGCCGAGGACTCCTCCTCGACCTCGATGAAGCTGCTCGAGAAGGAGCGTCGCTCGATCCGCCGCGTGCTCCAGCACGAGGGCGTCCCGGTGCACCAGATCGTGGTGGGCGACGGTGAGGGCGAGGTGCCCCTGCACAAACTCCCCGGCTACATGACCCGCATGAAGCGCGAGCTCACCAAGGACGAGGCCTCGCAGGTCACCAAGCGTCTCTCGGCCCTGCAGCGCTCGATCCGCCAGCAGGTACCCAAGGGCGTGGACCCGATGCGCGCCCGCCCCAACCGCAAGGCGATGCGCGGCCGCTGATTCCCCAGCCCCCGCGCCTTAGCGCTCCAGACGCCCCCGCCCGGCTCCGGCCGACGGGGGCGTCGCGCTGTCCCGGGAGTCGTCGGTCAGGACCACTGCCGGCTGTTGCCGATGCGCGGCATCTGCCCGTGACGGCGGCACCAGTGCACATAGTGGTCGTGCACGAGCGCCACGTCCGGGTCCACGCGGTCCCTCTGTCGGATCAGCCGCGCCCGTGGATCGCGGCCGCTTCGAGGAATCCGATCGCCACCAGCAGCATCCAGGTGCCCGCCCCGGTCGAGCTCATCCGACCGAGGTCGACGAGCCGCCTCCCGAGCACGGGATGCAGGTCGGGACTCGTCGAGGGACGCTCGGTCACGCCGCCCGACCTCGCGTTCCGGCGTCTCGTGATCCGACCGTTGCCGCCGTGACCTTTTCGTAACCAAACTTTCTTCTCGCAGGTCAGAAGGGGAATCCGCCCTCAGCGGTCTGCTCGACCGGCGAGCAGCGCGCCGGGGCGCTTCCCGGCGTCCCGGGCCGTCTGCAGCCCTCGTCCGCTCCCGTACGGACCCGTCAGACGCGGATCACCGCGGTGCCCGCGGCGGCGTCATGGAGGGGCTGCGCATCCCGGTTCCACACCACCGCCGGGAGCAGCAGGAGCATCAGCCCGGTACGGATCAGCGCGCGCAGGATCATCGGGCTGCGACCGCGCACCGGTAAGGTCCGCATCCGCAGCACGTACTGCCCCGGAGTCGCCCCGAAAAGCGTCAGGAACAGCACGTTCACCGCTGCGAAGAGGACCAGGTTGGCGAGGGCGTCGTAGTCGAAGGCGACGGTCGAGACCCCCACGGCGAGAGCCCAGTCGATCACCAGCGCGAGGGGCCGGCGCCAGAACGGGGCGACGGATCCGTGACCCGTCGGCGGCAGTCCCAGGGACGAGCCCTTGACGTATCCGGGGTCGCCCGGGGCGCCCTCCATCCAGGAGCCGAGGTCCTTGCGTTCGATCACGGAGCGACCCTATCCGGGGGTCCTGGGCGAGGACGTGCTCCGGGAAGGCGTCACCGACGGCGCATAAGCTTGCTCCCACCGAGTCCGGCCCGCAGCGCGTGCCGGCCTCGGAGCAGGAGATCGCCCGTGCGGCACGACGAGCCCCGGGCAGGACCAGAACGGCGCGCCGCCCCGGCGCGGATGGAGGAGATGTGTTCAACAATCCCAGCGAGGTCGTCAAGTACATCGAGGAGGAGGGTGTCGAGTTCATCGACATCCGCTTCTGCGACCTTCCCGGCGTCATGCAGCACTTCAACGTGCCGGCGAGCAGCTTCAACGAGGAGGCCATCGCCACCGGTCAGCTCTTCGATGGCTCCTCGATCCGCGGCTTCCAGGCCATCCACGAGTCGGACATGAAACTCGTGCCGGACCTCGAGACCGCCTACCTCGATCCCTTCCGCGAGCGGAAGACCCTGATCGTCAACTTCTCGATCGTGGATCCGTTCACCGACGAGCCCTACTCCCGCGACCCGCGCACCGTCGCCGCGAAGGCCGAGGAGTACCTGAAGTCGACCGGCATCGCCGACACCGCCTTCTTCGCCGCCGAGGCCGAGTTCTACATCTTCGACGACGTCCGCTTCAAGACCTCCGTCAACTCGGGCTTCTACTCGATCGACTCCGACGAGGCCGTGTGGAACACCGACCGCGACGAGTCCGAGTTCGGCGGCAACCAGGGCTACAAGACCCGTCTCAAGGGCGGCTACTTCCCCGTCCCGCCGAACGATCAGATGGCGGACCTGCGCGATGAGATCTGCGCGGTGCTCAGCGAGGTCGGCCTGGAGGTCGAGCGCGCCCACCACGAGGTCGGCACCGCCGGTCAGCAGGAGATCAACTACCGCTTCAACACGCTGCAGCAGGCGGCGGACGACGTCATGAAGTTCAAGTACGTCGTGAAGAACACCGTGTGGGACGCCGGCAAGACCGCGACCTTCATGCCCAAGCCCCTCTTCGGCGACAACGGCTCGGGCATGCACACCCACCAGTCGCTGTGGAAGGACGGCGAGCCTCTGTTCTTCGACGAGCGCGGCTACGGCGGTCTCTCCGACATCGCCCGCTGGTACATCGGCGGCATCATCGCCCACTCCCCCGCGCTGACCGCCTTCACCAACCCCACGGTGAACTCGTTCAAGCGTCTGGTGCCGGGCTTCGAGGCCCCCGTGAACATGGTCTACTCGGCCCGCAACCGCTCCGCCGCGATCCGCATCCCGGTCACCGGTTCCTCCCCGAAGGCCAAGCGCATCGAGTTTCGCGCCCCGGACCCGTCGGCGAACCCGTACCTGTCCTTCGCCGCGCAGCTGATGGCCGGCATCGACGGCATCCGCAACCGGATCGAGCCGCCGGAGCCGATCGACAAGGACCTCTACGAGCTGCCCCCGGAGGAGCACGCGCAGATCCAGCAGCTGCCCGACTCCCTCGGCGCCGCCCTGGACGCCCTCGAGGCCGACCACGACTTCCTCACCGAGGGCGACGTGTTCCCCGAGGACCTCATCTCGACCTGGATCGAGCTGAAGCGCACCACGGAGATCGATCCGTTCCGCTTCCGCCCGCACCCCCACGAGTTCGAGCTCTACTACGACATCTGAGCGATAACCGGGCATTTTACACCTCTGACCTGCAGTTTCATAGGTCATGATCCTTCGTCTGTTGCATGCGTGCAGTAGGCTCAAGTCACACGGAGTACAACCGAGCTATCGCACGGTTGTCGCACGACTTGGAGGTCAGAGGTGGCAGGTTCCCGACGTCGCGGACGTCGCTCCTTCGGGGCGGTGCGGAAGCTTCCCAGCGGGAGGTACCAGGCGAGCTACCTGGACCCTGCAGGGACGCGTCGCACCGCCCCGGAGACGTTCACCGCGAAGATGGACGCCGATACTTGGCTCGCGATGCAGCGTGCCGCCATCGAGAGCGGCTCATGGCGCGGCCGCGACGACCGCACGACGGTCGGCGAGTTCGCCGATGAGTGGGTCAAGGCGCTCCAGGTCCGGGACCGCACGCGCTACCACTACCAGGTGAACCTCGATAAGTGGATCAAGCCCGCCTTCGGCACCACACCGATGAGCGCCGTGACTCCCGCGATGGTCCGGAAGTGGGTAGGCGGGTTCCCCGTCGACACGCCGGCCGCTCGGGCCAACGCATACCGCGTGCTGTCGCAGGTTTTTCGAGCCGCAGTGGAAGATGGGATCGTCAGCGAGTCGCCCGTGAAGGTGAAGGGCGCCGGCCAGTACACCCGCAAGCGTGAGGGACATGCGTTGCAGGCCCCCGAGGTCTATGCGCTCGCGGACCAGGTGCCCAAGAGCCGCCGGCTCGCGATCCTGCTCGGCGCATTCTGTGCGCTCCGGCCTGGTGAGGTGCTGGGGCTTCGGCGGCGGGATGTCGATCCTCAGACGCACTCTCTGAGCATCCGCGAGACGGCGTCTGCGGTGCACGCCGGGTCCAGCCGCATAGGCCCCGTCAAGACCGCCAGCAGCGTACGGACCGTCCACTACCCGTCAGCTCTCCAGGAGGCCGTTCTGGAGCACCTGGAGAAGCACACAGGGACCGCGCTGACCGACCATCTCTTCCCTTCGCCCCGCGGGGGCGGCGAGCCACTCTCCTACGGCGGCTATCTCCACATGTTCAAGCGGGCCGCAGCAGCCGCGGGTCTGGGTGACCTCAAGCCGCACGACCTCCGCCACACGGGCGCGACCCTGGCTGCTGGTACGGGAGCAACCACGCGCGAGCTGATGGCACGGCTGGGGCACACCTCCCCCACTGTCGCCATGCGCTACCAGCACGCGGCGAAGGAGCGGGATAGGAGCATTGCTGACGCGCTGGCCGGCGACCTACCTACCGAGCAAGCTGGTCGCTTCGAGCTGGAGGGGAAGACTCATGGCTGAGGAACGTGAACAGCTCACAGGCCGAAGTGACGAGGCGAGGCGGCGGGAGTTAGCCGACGGCGACGCAAGAGCCGAACTCCAGGCCGTACCGATCGTCGCCATCCCCTTCCAAGCACGCCAATGGCTCTCACGCCAGAAGACGCTTGATGAGTGGTACCCGAGAGGTAGGGCTCCTTGGACGCGCGTCCAGTGCGGGATCGGTGGTCGATGGCACGACACGGGGGTGGAGATGAGGCTCGAGCGCGCGGCCTCCGGCAGATGGTGGGTGAAGGTGCGCCCCGGGGCCCGCTACGAAAAGGTGTCGACCATTGTGGCCGCTGAGCACGAGCCCCCTGAGGTCAAGGAGCCGAGCTGGTGGGAGATCCGTTGCAGGGCGTGTATGAGGCCGACTCGACGAAACCCTATTGACTTCCTCGGTGACCAGATGTTCATCGCTCTGGTGGAGTACCGCAGTCGGCTCGCCACTGAAGACCGCTCAAGGGCAAGGCGTTGGCCCCCTCAGCTCCCATGGACCGCTCCTAACGCTTGATGTAGTAGCATCCAGCCAGGCCCACGCGGAGCCTTGATTCCGCCACACCAGGGGTTCCCCGCCGGGGTTCGTCGCCATGTCCAGCTCCCTAGGATGCGCTTTAGTGCGCCATGCTCCAGGGAGCTTTTCTATGCACAACCCCATCTACGAGGCTCGATCTCGCCTCGCACTCGCCACCCGCTACGGCGACTCTGCCGCCGCTCAGGACGCTCGTCGCGACCTTGCCGCGGCCAAGCTCGAAGCAGCGATCAGTCGCACGCTCGCAGGCACAGGCCCACTGACGAGGACGCAGGTTGCTCATCTCGTTCGTGTCCTCCGCGAGGAGGCCAAGCGATGACGAGCTCGCGCTTTGTGCCGCTTTCCGTCGCAGCGGAGTACGTGTCCATGTCTGAGGCCGGGATGCGCAAGTTCATCGCTGAGGGACGTCTCACTGGCTACCGCCTAGGTAGGCGCGCGATCCGTGTCGACATGAGAGAAGTCGAAAGCCTGCTGCGACCGATCCCGACAACGAAGCAGGCAGGCCGCCGATGACGAAGCCCAGGAGAGGAACAAAGAGGCTCACGAGAAGGACCGCCCCGGAGTCGGTTCCGAGGCAGTCCAGAGGCGTTGTGGGGACGCATGATCACGGTAGCCGGGGAGCGGCGCCCCTTTCTCGTTCGAGGAGTACTCCAAGCAACATCATTCTGTGTACTGACTGCGGTGAGCAGCTGCAGAGGTGCGGCTGTGATCCAACGCCGGCAGTTGACGGGGCGAAATGGCTCTTCGACCAGCCGTCGGAGGTTTCGGCACGTTGGGGAGCAGGGAGTGAGGTTCTTTGGGCGGTTGGCCAGGCTCTAGTGCTCGCCGGCCGTCAGGGGACTGGAAAGACGACCATAAGCGGCCAGCTGGTCCGTGCTCTTATCGGTCAACAGAACAGCGTCCTCGACTATCCAGTGAGGCCGGCGCGACGGGTTCTCTACCTTGCGATGGATCGTCCTAAGCAGATCGCCGCAGCACTCTCGCGGCCGTTCAAGCAGGACGACAGAGGGGCCGCAGAGAGGCGCCTGGTCTTCAGAGAGGGGCCGCCACGGAAGGATCTCGCGAAGCACCCCGAAGAACTTCGGAACCTTGCGCTCAAGCACGGTGCCGATGTGGTTGTAGTCGACAGCCTGAAGGACGCAGCCATCGGACTCACGGACGACGCAGTCGGCGCCGGATGGAACCGTGCCCGACAGACTGCCATCGCCGCAGGAATCGACGTCCTCGAGCTGCATCACCTGGTGAAGGCACGCCCGTCGCATAAAGGACCGCCGACTATAGATGAGATCTACGGGTCGACGTGGATCACGAGCGGTGCTGGCTCGGTGATCCGTCTCGATGGCCGTCCAGGAGACCGGGTGATCACGCTTCATCACCTGAAGCCGATCAAGGATCCCGTGGAGCCGATGAGGATCGAACATGACCACCAGGCAGGTACATCCCGTGTCATCAAGGGAGCTAGCCCTCTGGCGCTCTTGCAGGCCTCTCCTAACGGGCTGACGGCTCCCGAGCTCGCCAAGGTCCTCCATGGCACGGAAAAGCCGGATAGGAAGGAAACCGAGGCTGCAAGGCGACGGCTCGATCAACTGGTCAAGCAGGGCATCGCCCGCTTTGATGAGGAAGCTCTCGATGGCCAAGGTGGGCGCCCCTCCAAGAGGTACCGAGCGGACACGGTGGGAACCACGATCGCTGATTCAGGAGAGGACCCACGAGAGCTCCACGGAGACCAGTTCTCGGAGAAGAGGGCAGGTCAATCAACCACGCCTTCAACCACGTCAACCACGCACGCGTCAACCACGTCTTCCCACCCCCCTGAAAGGGGTGGGAGACGTAAGAGGGCGAAGCGCGGAGGTCCCTCCAAGAGCGCGAAGGCGACAGGCAGCTCACGCTCTCCAGAGCTGACCGCCGCAGATCCTCGTCAGCCGTAACGAGATCACCGCTGATGGCTTCTTAGCTGTCCCCTCGGAAGGGCCGAGCTCGGACCTCCTGATCGCGTGAGCCCGCATTGCAGGCGGTCAGTAAGGGAGCCCGAAGCGGGGGCTGCAGCGGTCCGGCGAACGACTCCCCGGTGCTTGTATCCGAACACATGCATCGGGGAGTCACGCGCTGGATCTAGCAGCTCCGGATCAGGTCCGGTGTGAACTGTCGACTGCCTTGTGCACCGGGCAACCGGCGCGTGCGTCGTCGCTTCCGCGCCAGCGGCTCGTCCTACACAGGCTGTAGTTCATCAGTGCTACTCGATCGCTTCACTCGTCCGGAACCCCGTAAAGGATGCAGCCACGTGCATCGCATAGCGGCAGTTTCGACATGGATTTTCTGCCCCCTATGGGAATCTTCAACCACTAGCACCATGTCAAGAGAGGCACCCATGAACCGCACACTTCGCTGCTTCGCGTTCCCTGCGCTAGCCGCCCTAGCCCTGGCAGGATGCAGCACCTCTGCAACCGAGGCAGAACAGACCACCGACGAGGCCACGAGCGTCGAGCAGACTGATGCTCCTTCGGACGGGGATGAAGCTTCCGCCTGGCCTGATGTGGACGACGCCGAAGAACAGGGGTTCTACGGACCGGGCAAGTACCTGGCGATGAACATGACGGGCGCGGGGTTCATCATGACGATCCCTGCTACGGGCCCCGAAGACATCGAGGCGTACAGGCAGGCGACAGGGCAGGAAGCTGTCGGCTACATCCAGGTCGAGATCGACAACACGAATGGGTACGAGGATGCCGCCCCGTACAGCGTCACCATCGTGGACTACCACGGCCAGGAGCTTGAGTACAGGTCCGCCTTCTCCGTGATCGAGGAGTGGGGTCCGACGATGCGCGATGACGGCCCGGAGGACGTGAACGATGGCTACTGGTACTCGATGCCGGACGGCACCGAGATCTCGGAAGAGGAGTACGGGCGGCTGAACTCCCAGGGGATCGACGTCTACAACGCCTACCTCGACACATCTGCCAGCCCCACTGCGAAGAAGACAGTGTGGCTCCTCGGCCCCGAGGTGCCGTCAGAGATGACCTACATCGAGCTCAGCGAGACGACGGACTCCTACCAGGCAAGTCCGCTCGAGTGAGCGTCGAGAGAATGAGCCAGTCGTCGCATCACAAAGACCCCGGTTCCATGAAGACACCAACTAGAGGCGACGTCCGCTTCATGCATGGCGGCGGCCATGAGGAACGGGGCGTCTACGGGACGCTCCAGGACGCCGTTGTAGCGGCTCAGCGGGCCGTTGACGGATCGAAGGGCGTGGTCTTCTGGTCGCCAGCATCGCGTAGCGCAGATGGGCAAGCAACACGTGCTGTGGTGGCCCTCAGAGTGCCCGGCGAGGGCGTCTACGACTTCGAGGACACCGACGAGGTGCTCGTGTGGTGGAGGGCCCTTCCATCCGCAGTACGTGAGGCACTCGAAGCTGAACCAGGCAAAGTGCTCACTGCCGATGAGCTAGTTGCCGTGACCAACACCAGACCCTACGGGGCGCGTGCAGCGTCGGTGTCATGGGTGGGTACCGGTGACGCAGCGGAAGGGCGCTACCGCCTCTTCACCGACCTCCAGCGCTTCGTCTCCGCCATTCGCTCCTGAGAGGTCCTACCGGCGATCGCAAGATGCCTACGCGGCGAGAGGCTCACGTAGCGGGCTCCGTCACCTCTCTCGCTGGCACCGAGGTCCCAGCCGAGATATATACGTGAGGGCCTCAGAGCACTACGTAGGCGGTGTCGAAGATATACCGCGTTAGCCCGTCCTGCTGGAGTCGGGGCCGCCATCTTGGCATGGGCCTTTCCCGCTCATAGTGCGGCGTTCGTGCATCTCTCGATCTCTTCTCCGAGATACTTGGAGCCATGACTGTCACGGCGCCCTCCCCGATGAAGCTGTTGGATCGCATGTACAACTCTGCGTCTTCGACCGCGGATCAGGGGACGATGTTCGAGCGGTTCACGCAGTCGTTCCTGCAGACGGATCCGCTGTGGGCGGAGCAGTTCTCGAAGGTGTGGATGTGGGACCAGTGGCCTGAGAAGTGGGGTCACGACTCCGGGATCGACCTGGTCGCGCAGCGGCGCGACGGCGGGCTGACGGCGATCCAGTGCAAGTTCTTTGCGCCGACGCACCGCGTGTCCAAGGGCGATCTCGACAAGTTCCTGGCGGCGTCGGGGCGGGGCGGTTTCACGGAGCGTCTCGTCGTGTCGACGACGACGCAGTGGGGTGCGACGGCGGAGGAGACGATCCGGGAGCAGTCGGTGCCGGTGCGGCGCCTGGGGCTGCAGGACTTCGAGCAGTCGCGGATCGACTGGGCGACGTTCGATCCCGAGACGCCCGCGGCGCTGTCGCTGTCGGGAGCGTCGGATCTGCGGCCGTATCAGCGCACCGCGATCGACGATGTGAAGGCAGGGTTCGGGACTGCGGACCGTGGCCGACTGATCATGGCGTGCGGCACCGGCAAGACCTTCACCTCATTGCGGCTCACGGAGGAATACGTGGGGGCGGGCGGCACGGTGCTGTTCCTGGTGCCGTCGATCGCATTGCTGTCGCAGGCGCTGCGGGAGTGGTCGAAGAACACCTCCGTCGGGATCACACCGCTCGCCGTGTGCTCGGATGCGAAGGCCTCCCGCGCTGGCCGGTCCTCCGAGGACTCCTCGGAGATCTCCGTGGTGGATCTGCCGTTGCCGGCGACCACGGATCCGGAGCGGCTCGCGCGGCATCTGCGGGAGGCGCGGACCGACGGCACGGGGATGCGGGTCGTGTTCGCGACCTACCAGTCGATCGACGTCGTGGCGCAGGCGCAGAAGCTCGCGGGGCTGGAGCCGTTCGACCTGATCGTGTGCGACGAGGCGCACCGCACCACGGGCGAGACGCTCGCCGGGGCGGAGGAGTCCGCGTTCGTGCGCGTGCACGACGACTCCTACCTCAAGGCCTCGAAGCGGCTGTACATGACCGCGACGCCGCGGATCTACGACGACGCCTCCAAGGCGAAGGCTGGCAAGGCCCAGGCCGTGCTCGCCTCGATGGACGACGAGGACGTCTACGGGCCCGAGTTCTACCGTCTCGGCTTCGGGGAGGCCGTGGGGCTGGGGATGCTCACCGACTACAAGGTCCTGATCCTCACCGTGAACCAGGAGGCGGTGAACGAGGCGATGCAGGACGCGTTCGCCCGCGACGGCGAGCTGACTCTGGATGATGCGACGCGGCTGGTGGGCTGTTGGAACGGTCTCGCCAAGCGCGGCGACTCGGAGCACTCCTTCGGCCTGGATCCGCAGCCGATGCGGCGCGCGGTCGCGTTCGCGCGGGACATCAAGTCCTCCAAGAAGGTCGCCTCCCAGTTCGAGGAGGTCGTCTCCGCCTACGTCGAGAACCACGAGGACGAGGACCCGGGTGACGTGCTCTCCGTCGAGGCGAAGCACGTGGACGGGTCGATGAACTCGATGGAGCGCACCGCCCTGCTGGACTGGCTGAAGGAGGACACCGACGAAGACACCTGCCGGGTCCTCTCCAACGCCCGCTGCCTCTCCGAGGGCGTCGATGTCCCGTCGCTGGATGCGGTGATGTTCCTAAACCCCCGCCGCTCCGTCGTGGACGTGGTGCAGTCCGTGGGCCGCGTGATGCGCCTCGCTCAGGGCAAGAAGTACGGCTACATCATCTTGCCCGTCGTCGTCCCCGCCGGCGTCGAGCCGGAGAGGGCGCTGGATGACAACAAGAACTTCCAGGTCGTCTGGGACGTCCTGCAGGCCCTGCGCGCGCACGACGAGCGGTTCGACGCGATGGTCAACAAGGTCGAGCTGAACAAGGGCCGCGACTCCAAGATTGATGTGATGGGCATCGGCTTCGCCGACCCGGACGAGCGCGAGGACGGCGAGCCGACCAGCAGCGACAGCAACACGGGTTCGGTGCAGGGTGCGCTGGATCTGCGGCTGTCGCAGATGGACGAGCTGCGCAACGCGATCTACGCCCGCATGGTGAAGAAGGTCGGGTCCCGCACCTACTGGGACCAGTGGGCCAAGGACATCGCCGTCATCGCCCAGGCCCACATCACCCGCATCACCTCGCTGGTCGACGATCCCTCGACCGCCGCTGCGGGACAGTTCGAGGTGTTCCATGACGCGCTGCGCCGGAACCTCAACGAGTCGATCACCCGGGATGGGGCGATCGAGATGCTCGCCCAACACATGATCACCAAACCCGTGTTCGACGCGCTCTTCGAGGGCTACGCCTTCACGGACCACAACCCCGTCTCCCAGGTCATGAACCGCATGGTAGACGCACTCACCGCCATGCACGTCGACGCCGAGGCAGGGCGACTCGAGGCGTTCTACGAGTCCGTCCGGATTCGCGCCGCAGGGATCGACAACGCCGAGGGCAAGCAGAAGATCATCACCGAGCTCTACGAGAGCTTTTTCAAGAACGCCTTCCCCCGCGCGGCCGACGCGATGGGCGTGGTCTACACCCCGATCGAGATCGTTGACTTCATCCTCCGCTCCGTCAGCGACGTACTCGAGAAGCAGTTCGGCCGGTCCATTAGCGACGAGGGCGTGCACGTCCTCGACCCCTTCACCGGCACCGGCACGTTCATCGTCCGCCTGCTCCAGTCCGGTCTGATCCGGCCCGAGGACCTCGCCCGCAAGTACGCCTCCGAGCTGCACGCGAACGAGATCCTGTTGCTCGCCTACTACATCGCCGCAATCAACATTGAGACCACCTTCCACGACCTCCAGGCCGAGGCCGACGGGGTCGAGCTCTCGACGGAGGCGTACGAGCCGTTCGACGGGATCGTCCTCACCGACACCTTCCAGCTCACCGAGGACGGTGACCTCACCGACGAGACCGTCTTCCCTACCAACAACACCCGCGCAGAGGCCCAGAAGGCCCTCGACATCCGCGTCATCGTCGGCAACCCGCCCTACTCCGTGGGCCAGAGTTCCGGCAACGACGACAACGCCAACGTCAGCTACCCCACCCTCGACGCCCGCGTGCGCGACACCTTCGCCGCCCGCACTGATGCCAAGAACAAGCGGAGCCTCTACGACTCGTACATGCGTGCCATCCGCTGGGCCAGCGACCGTATCGGCGATGAAGGCGTGATCGGGTTCGTCACCAACGGTGGATGGATCGATGGCAACACCGCAGCCGGTGTCCGCAAGACACTCACCGACGAGTTCAGCACGATCTACGTTTTCAACCTCCGCGGAAACATGCGCAACACAAACTGGAAGGCGGAGGGCGGCCAGATCTTCGAAGGCGGCAGCCAGACGACGGTCGCGGTCTTTCTCCTCGTTCGTGTCAAGCAGCATGACGGCCCCGCGACGATCCACTACCGCGATATCGGCGACTACCTCACCACGAAGGACAAGCTCGCCATTGTCGCGGACGCCTCGCTCGACACCGTCCCGTGGCGCCAGATCCAGCCCAACCCGCACGGCGACTGGATCAACCAGCGCGACGAGGACTACCTGACCTACCCCATCCTCGGCGGCGACACCAAGAACGGCGTACGCGTCTTCGAGAGCTACAGCGCGGGGCTCCAGACGAACCGTGACGCCTGGGTCTACAACTCATCCGAGAAAGCCCTCGACGCGAACCTCAACCGCTTCCTAGCCACCTACGAGACTGAACGCATCAAGTTCCGCGACTACGCAGAGCAGCAGCACCTGAAGTCACCCAAGGGAACCGACACCGTCGGCGTCGTCACCACAGACGACACACTCATCAAGTGGACAAGTGGCCTGCGAGACCGGCTGGCAAAGGACAAGCCACTCAGGCGACAGCAGGATCACCTATCGATGAGCCTCTACCGCCCTTTCAACGCCCAGCACATCGATCTCACCGACGGGCTTATCCACCGACCCGCTATTGCACGCCGCTACTTCCCCACACTTGGTCTCGAGAACTACGGGTTCTACATGACCGGGATCTCGTCACACCACGAGTTCTCGCTTCTCGCGACGCGGGTGCTCCCTGACCTCCACGCACTGGACACTGGCCAGTTCTTCGCCCGCTACCGTTGGGAGCCTCTCCCAGATGGAGAACTCGACCTCGGCCTCGACGGAGACGTGGTGGATGGCTACCGCCGCGTCGACAACATCACCGACGAGTTCCACCAGCTCATGCAGGAGCGCTACGGCAGCAAGGTCTCGAAGGACGACATCTTCTTCTGCATATACGGCCTGCTCCATTCCCCCGAGTATCGCGAGCGGTATGCCGGCGAGCTGAAGCAGATGCTCCCCCGGGTCCCGAACGTCCCCGCGGAGTCGTTCGGGGCGTTCACGTCGGCAGGTCGAGAGCTGTTCGGCCTGCACGCCGACTATGTGGACGCCGAGCTCTACCCGCTGACGGTCAAGGGCGGAGAGCAGCCGCCGATGGGCGGCGAGGCGGATTACTACCGCGTCGAGAAGATCCGCTTCCCCTCCGGCAGGAAGGCAGCTGATGCCCCGGACGCACTCGTCCTTAACCCGAACCTCACCGTGACCGGGATCCCGGAGGAGGCCTACCGCTACCAGCTTGGCTCCCGCAGCGCGATCGAGTGGGTCATGCGGCAGTACCAGGTCTCTACCGACAAGGCCTCAGGAATCGTGAACGACCCGAACCAGTGGGGCCTGGAGCACGGCAACCCTCGCTACATCCTCGATCTCCTGCAAAAGGTCGTCACCGTGTCGGTGCGGACGGTGGAGATCACGGAGAACCTGCCCGCGCTCGACAGCGAGGGAACCGCGTCATGACCGACTGGATCATCGCCTCGGACGGGGCGAAGTTCGATGTTGACCGCGCGTTCTCGCAGCGCTCTGTCGTGGACTGGAGCGAGGCGTCCCGCGCTCACCTTCGCGGCGGGGATCGTGTGTTCCTGTATCAGGTGAAGCCGGTCCAAGCGATCACCCACGTCTGCCAAGTAGTCCAGACGGGCATCGACAGCGGGGACATGATCGGCGACCGCGAGTTCTGGGTCGACGCTGCAGCTTTCGAGGAGCGCCTAGAACGGACATGGATGAGGCTCTCTCTCCTGCACACTGTGCCTCTAGCCATCAGAGGAGAGCTCTCGCTCGACCGCCTTCTCGACGCGGGGATCAACGGGGCGCCGCAGGGACGGATGCGAGCACCTGCGGGGGTGACCGAGCTCGTCGCCGAGGTCCTCGACGCTGCTCGGCCGGACTCCTCGGAGTTGATCCGTCGCGAGAGGGATCTGATTGCGGACCTCGGCATCGAGCGGCCGCCGTGGAGGTTCAAGCGAGGCCGTCGCGGCGGCACACGGTCGCTCGCGTCGTTCACCTATGCACTGTCGATGCCTGACGCCCCCACGGCCCTTGCCATGTTGCGTGCGTACATCATGGCCGCGAGCCTCGACCGGTCCGAGGGCTGGGGTGTCTCCGCAATGCCGAGCTGGGCCGGTCCGACCGATCATCAGCGCTTCGCCACGATCGCAGGCGGCGGCATCGAACTCTTCTATGTGTGGTTCGAGTCCGCGAGCGGGCTGGTCACCGAGTGGGGAGCCCGCTTCCCTGCGGATCTCGCGCCGCAGAACACCGACCCGGAGCGGGTATGGCTCAGCACCGGGGACAACGGCGATACAGGCGTGCACGGTGAGACCCTCGATGACCTCATCACTGTCATGGATGACCCGGAGTTCCTGCGCGCTCTCACAGCCACGCGAGAGGCAAGGGCGACGTCCCGACGAGCTGACTGGCACAACCCCTACCTGGGCGCCCTGCTCGGCGCCAGCGGTGCACCCGCCGAGAAGGACTCAGAGCCCGTCCAGGACGAGGACGTCGAGTTCGAGCGACGCTACATCGAGCGAGTCACCAAGCACCGGCTGCATCAAGCACCCCTCCGTGAGGCAGCGCTGCGCCGCTACGGCGCCCGGTGCATGTATTGCGGGCTCGACGTCGAGCAGGTGCTCGAGGCCGCCCATGTCATCCCCGACAGCAAGGGCGGTGCGGCGAGCACCGACAACATCCGTATCCTCTGCGCCAACCACCACACTGCGCTCGATGCAGGGCTGCTCAGAGTGACGGCGAAAGGGGACGTGGTGCCTGCTCCAAGCGTCCCGCCTGTACCGCCCCTCCCTGATCAGGGCGGACCCGAATGAACGAGGCGTCATGGGTCGACATCGTCGGCCTGATCATCTCGGCGTTGACCATGCTCTCGATAATCTTCGCCGTGACGCAGATCGTGGCTCAGACACGGCAGATGCATCGCGACTTCGAGGCGCTCTACGTGGAGCGGTACTGGACTCTCATGGATCGCCGCTCCGGCGAGTTCGAGCGCGGCGGGAAGCCCCGAAAGGAGGACCGTCTGGTGATCCACCAGTACCTGCAGCTCTGTGAGGACGAGATCGACCTGCGAGGTGAGGGGCGGGTCACCAACGACACCTGGGACTTCTGGGAAAGGTCCATCCGCGCGCAGGCCACAGAGCCTCACTACCTCACCGCTCTGCGTAGTTCCGCTGCGCACGAGTACCCGAGTCTGAAGGCGCTCCTCCGCTCGAAGGAGGCCTACGACCCCCTTCACTGGAAGGCCTCCCGGAGGTGGTGGAAGGGGCTGTGACGGCGAGCATTGGAGGACGATCACTCTTCGCCGCCTGATCCTCATCGCCGAGCTGCCCCAAGCAGCCAAGTCGGGAGTCTTCGTGAGCGCCGATAGACTCACAGTCGATGTAAACACCAGCAGCAGAGGGAGTTCGGGCGCTGCTCGAACCGCCTTCGCCGACTCTGACCACTATTGCACGGTAGACGCACGCCTACTCATCACTGCAGGTCGTAAGCTCTATCAGCTGTACTACGACATCTGAGCCCTACGGCCCGATGCAGCAGCGGGGAGGGGGGGGGGGGGGGGGGGGGGGGGGGGGGGGGGGGGGGGGGGGGGGGGGGGGGGGGGGGGGGGGTAGGGGGGGGGGAGGTGAAG
>NZ_JAZDCG010000025.1:0-12946 GCF_036321705.1 Brachybacterium sp. J144 | reverse complement strand
CCCCCCGACCGCACCCTCCCCCCCCCCCCCCCCCCTCGTGTTCCCTCCCCGGTCCGCTCGTCGTGCGGGCTGCGGGGATCACCGCACGGTCGGCCACTCCAGACGGGGGGTGTCCGGGCCCTCGTAAGGGGCATCGCCGTACTCGGCCTGCAGCGCGGCGGTGAGCTCCTGCATCTTCGCGAGCTGCGCGGCGTAGGCGGGATCGGCGGCGACGTTGGTCACCTCGCGGGGATCGGCCACGAGGTCGTACAGCTCGTCGTCGATCGGCATGATCCGGTCCGAGGACCCGGGGCTGCCCAGCCCGTCATTGTAGTAGCGGATGTACTTCAGCTCCGGGGTGCGCACTCCGTAGTGCGCCGGGGCATGGTGCTCCGGGTCATCATGCTCCCAGTAGCGGTAGTAGACGGCCTGACGCCAGTCCTCGACCTGCTCCCCGCCCAGCTGGCGCAGGAAGCTGCGGCCCTGCTGATCGGGCAGTTCCGAAGCCACGTCCACCCCCGCCGCCTCGAGCAGGGTCGCGGCGATGTCGATATTCGAGAGCGTGTCGGTGACGCGGGTCCCCGCGGGGATCCGCGCCGGCCAGCGCAGCAGCATCGGCATGGTCAGCGACTCGTCGAGCATCAGGCGCTTGTCGAACCAGCCGTGGTCCCCCAGGAAGAAGCCCTGGTCGGAGGTGTAGATGACCAGGGTGTTCTCGGCGATCCCGTCGGCCTCGAGGCGGTCGAGGATCTGCCCCACCGAGTCGTCCACCGCCTGCACGCAGCGGAGGTAGTCGCGCATGTACCGCTGGTACTTCCAGGCGGCGCGCTCGCGACGGTGCTCCTCGCCCTCGAGCTCGGCGGGCATCTCGTCCTTCACGTCCCGGGGGCGGAGGTCGTCCAGCTGCATCCGCACCTCGCGCACCACCTGGGCGCGTCCCTCGTGCGAGTCGTCCATCGTCTCCGGCTCCGGGATGGTGTCGGCCTCGTACATCCCCTCGTAACGCGGGTGCGGGTCCCACGGCCGATGCGGGGCCTTGTGGTGGACCAGCAGGCAGAACGGGCGCTCCTGGTCGCGCTCCCCCAGGAAGCGCAGGCTGTGCTCGGTGACCACGTCGGTCGCGTAACCGGGCCGCACCGCCTCCCCGTCGGGGCCCGTCATCTCTGCGTCCCAGTAGTGGCCCTGGTCCGGGTAGATCAGCCAGTCATCGAAGCCCCGCGGCCGGGACTGCTCCGAGCGGCCCAGGTGCCACTTCCCGTAGAGCGCGGTCTGATAGCCGGCCTCCTGCATCACCTCCGGGAAGGTCGGCACCCGGTAGTCGAACTCGGAGTAGATGGAGCAGGCGCGGTTCACGTGACTGTAGGTGCCGGTGAGGATCGAGGCGCGCGACGGCGTGCAGATCGAGTTGGTGCAGTAGAGGGCGTCCGTGATCGCGCCCTCCGCGGCGAGGCGGTCCATGTGCGGGGTCGTGTTGACCCGGCTGCCGTAGGCGGAGATCGAGTGCGCGGCGTGGTCGTCGGACAGGATGAACACGATGTTCGGACGGGTCATGCGGAATCCTCCAAGGACGGGGAAGGGGAGCGACGGTGACCCCCTCGAGCCCACCATGCTCCCCGAGGGCGGTCGTGATCGCGATCACCCTGGACATGGGGGGTGTCGCCGCGACCCGGGGCACCGCCTCACGGGCACGCCCCCGGGGAGTGCCTCACCGGTGCTGGGAGCGGAGCCACTCCTCGAAGGTCATGCGCCCGGTGAGGGCACCGGCGGATCCCCGGAGCGATCCCGAGGCGAGTCCGCGACCGTAGGCGCCGGGGAAGCGAAGCTCCACGATCCGTCGACGCACCCCGGTCGCCGCGTACAACCGCCGGACCATCTCACCCAGCGTCTCCTCCCGGGGTCCGACGAGGTCCGCTGCACGGCCGACGGGACCCGCCTCGGCGACGTCCACCAGGTGCGAGCCGACTTCCTCGGCCGACACCGGCCGGGTCAGCATGCGCGGCACGAGGGTCAGCGGACCGACGCTCGCGCGAGCGGCGATCTGCCCGGCGAACTCATGGAACTGGCTCGCGCGGGCGATCGTGTGCGGCACGTCCGAGGCGGCGACCCGGCGCTCCTGGGCGAGCTTCCCGGCGTAGTACGACGCGTCGATCCGGTCGATGCCGACGATCGAGAGGGCAATGTGGTGGCCAACGCCCGCGCTCCGCTCCGCCGCCAACACATGCCGCGTCGTCGCCTCGAAGAACTCCACCGCCCGCGCGCCTGAGAGGGTGTCGATGTTCAGGGTGTCGATCACGGCATCCACTCCCTCGAGCACCCCCTCGAGCCCAGTGCCCTGCATCAGGTCCACACCGCGCGAGCGAGCCAGCGGCACGGCCTCGTGTCCCCTCGACTGCGCTGCCTCGATCACGTGCCGACCCACCAGGCCGGTGCCCCCGGCCACTGCGATTCTCATCCTCTGGTCCCTCCTGAGCGTCCGGCGGGATCGTCCCGTCGGGAGATGCGCTCCGCTCTCGACGGAATGACGATCCGGGACGGCTCGATATGAGCCTCACCCGTCGTCCTCCGCCCGCCACAGTCCCAGACGAGCGGGGTCCAGCATCAGCCAGACGTCGGCGATCCCGTCGGGTGTGGTCCGGAAGCTGACCAGACCCTGGATCCTCCCCGAGGAGCTCAGCGCGTACCCCAGCCCATCGGCGGTGCGCCGCTCGGCGAAGCGCAGCTGCGGCTGTTTCCGCAGCAGACCTAGCAGGAAACGACCCACATGATCGGCCCCGAGGATCACGTTCGGCGCCGCGCGGATAACGTCGCCGCCGTCGGCGCGTAGCTCGACGGCGGGATCGAGGGTCCGCACGAGGGCCTGCAGGTCCCCACCCCGTGCCGCCGTGAGAAAGGCGCGCACCAGCTCGTCGTGACGCTGGGCGGAGGCCGCCACGGAACGGCGCTCGCGAAGATGGCGCCTCGCCGAGGTCGCCAACTGGCGGGTGGCGGCCGCAGAGCGTCCCACGATCTCGGCGATCTCGTCGAAGGGAGTCCCGAAGACGTCGTGGAGCACGAAGGCGACGCGCTCCGCGGGGGTCATCGCCTCGAGCACCACCAGCAGCGCGGTGCTCACCTCATCGTCCAGGGTGACCCTCTCCAGTGGGTCCTGGACAGGTGACGATCCACTGGTCACGGTGCCCGCGAAGTACTCGGCCGGCACCGGCTCGGGCAGCCATTGGCCGACCTTCTGCTCGCGCCGGACCCGCGCCGACTTCAGCACGTCCAGGGCGATCCGTCCGGCGACGCGCGTCAGCCACGCGGCGGGGACAACGATCGCCGCCCGCTCCGCAGCGGAGAGCCGATACCAGCGGAGGGAGGTCTCCTGGACGACGTCCTCGGCCTCCGCGATCGTCCCGGTCATCCGGAAGGCGAGCGCGAGGAGCCGACGCCGCTCCGCATGGACGTCGGTCTCACCCGCGGGCGTGCTCGCCACCTCCTCGTGCTCCATGGGTTCATCGTCCGACATGCGCGTTCCGCTGTCTCCCCCCTCCTCTCCCCCGGGAACGCCCGTCGCTCTCGTCTCACCCCGGCACCGCGGCTTGACCAGGCCAGTCGGCCTCCGGATCCTGGATCGGTGAACGCCCCCTCCCCCGCCGCCCGCTTCCCCCTGGGTCGTCTGTTGCTCCTGATGGGCGCCGCGTTCGCGGCCAACACCGGGGAGTTCCTACCTGCCGGGGTGCTGCCGCAGATGGCCGCGGGACTCGGGGTGAGCGAGGCGCGGATCGGCCTGCTGGTCTCGACCTTCGCGCTGACGGTCGCGATCTCCGCCCTGCCGCTGACGATCCTCACCTCCCGCATCGGGCAGAAGCGGCTGCTGGTGATCGCGGTCTTCGCCGTCGGCCTCGCGAACCTCATCAGCGCCCTCGCCCCCACCTATGGCCTGCTCGCCGGATCGCGCGTGCTGGGCGGGCTCGGGCACGGTCTCTTCTGGTCCACCGCGATGCCCTATGCCGCGAGCCTCGTCCGGCAGGCTCAGGTGGGCCGCGCCGTGTCGGTCGTGAACATGGGCACCTCGCTCGGCTTCATCCTCGGGGTGCCGCTCGGGACCGCGATCGGCCTGGCTGTGCACTGGCGGGCCGCCTTCGGCGCCGCCGGCCTGGTCCTGATCGGCTTCGCCCTCGCGGTCGCGGTCCTCCTGCCGGCCGTGCCCCGACCGATCGCCGAGCCGGCCCGCGGCAGTCTCCTGGGGGACCGCGGACTGCATCGGATGCTCGTGCCGTCCCTGATCGTGATACTCGCGGCGCTGGGCCAGTACTCGCTCTACACGTACATCTCCCCGTGGATCCTCGGGCCCGGCGGAGTGACGGTCGGAGCGCTGAGCACGCTGCTGTTCGTCTTCGGTCTCGCCTCCGCGGCGGGCCTGGTGCTGGTGGGGGTCGTCGCCGACCGGGGTCTCACCATGATCCTCACCATCGTGCTCGGCGCGACCGCGCTCGCCGTGGTCGCGATGGCGCTGCTGGCCGGCATCGTGCCGACGGCCGTCCTCGTGGCCCTCTGGGGCATCGCCTTCGCGGGCTTCCCCACGCTCGTGCAGTCCGCGGCGCTGCGGGTGGCGACGCCGCGCGCCCACGGCCTCGCCGGCGCGATCATCGCCGTCGCCTTCAACCTGGCGATCTCCGGCGGCGCGCTCGTGGGCGGGCAGGTGCTCGAGCTGCAGGGACTCGCGGCCCTGCCCTGGACCCAGCTCGCCTTCACCCTCGCCGCGGTGCTGGTCACGCTGCTCGTGCTGCCGCGGGTGCTGCGGGAGGCCGATCGAGAGCATGCCCGCGCCGCTCGGGCCCGCGCGGAGTCGGAGCCGGCAGCAGCGTCAGAGTCGGCACCGGACCGGGGCACCGCCGACTGCACCGGCTGACGCCCCCCCGGCGGACGCCTTGCGCCGAGGGGCAGGACCGCCGGCGCGCTGGTTCCCGCCCGTCCTCAGCTCTCGGGATCGTGCATGAACACACGCAGCTCCTGCGGGCAGCGGCAGGCCACCGCGATCTTCCGCGCCCAGTCCTCGGCCTCGGCGCGGGTCGGCACGTCGATCACCGTGTACCCGCCCTCGAGGCGTCGGGTCTGCTCGTAGGTGTCCTCCGTGATCGAACCGTCGGCGTGCACCCGCACGGGCGGGACGTCCTCGTCGATCCCGCCGCCGAACACCCACACCCCGGCGGCCTTCGCTGCGCGCACCACCTCATGGGAGTCGATCGACGCCTGCTCGAGCTCCTCCGGCGTCACCTGCATCGCACCGCTGGGGAAGGAGATCAGGTACTTGGCCATGGCGGCCGCCTCTCGTCGGCCCGGACCGCCGGGACCGGGCAGCTGCTGGGAGCACCCAGTCTCCTCCGTCGGCCCTCCCCCGTCACGCGACCGCCGGGGAGGGACTCAGCCCGCCACGAGGTCGCGTCGGCGGAGCGCCATCAGCCCGGCCGCCCCCAGCAGGACCGCGATCCCCAGCAGCACCGCCGCCGGCCCCGTCTCCCACTCCGCATCGGGCACGAGCGGTACGTGGAACAGCGGGTTCAGCCCGCGCACGACGTCCGGGAGGTCCAGGAGCGTGCCCAGCATGGTGTCGAGCGCGCACCAGCCGACCAGCAGCCAGGCGAGTCCCGCGAGGCGCAGGCGCAGCCCGTACAGCAGCAGGGCGACGCTCGCGGCGAGGGTGATCGCCGGGAGGTACGCGAGGGAGGCGAGCACCAGGTCGCCCACCCAGTGCGTCTCGGACGTCGCGGTCCACACGCCGAGGCCCAGGCCGAGGCCGAGCAGCATCTGCAGCAGTGCGCTCGCCCCGAGCACCACGGCGACCCAGCCGCCGACGACCGCGGTCCGCGAGGTGCCCGAGAGCAGCAGCGCCGCGAGCCGGCCCTCCCGTTCATCGGCGCCGAGGCGGAGGATCCCCCAGACCGCGAGCGCCAGGGGTCCGATGGCGAGCATCATCAGCAGATAGGCGGAGAAGGACGTGGTGAGGTCGTCGAGGTCGAGCGGCGCGTAGGTGGTCAGTTCGGGCATGTCCGCGGCAAGATCCTCGAGGGAGGAGGCGAGGCTGCCGAAGGCGACGGCGAAGAGGAACAGTCCGATTCCCCAAGCGATCAGGCTCCGGCCGAGCAGCCGGCGCACGAGGCCGCCCGGGGCCAGCAGCAGCGCGGGGGCCGTCGCCCGCCCGGAGCGCGCGGCGAGTAGACCGGCGCCCAGGTCGCGGCGTCGTCCGAGCACCGCCGCGACGGCTCCCAGGAGCAGGGTGAGGCCGAGGCAGAGCAGCAGCGGCCACCAGCGCAGGTCGACGTAGACGCGGGTCTGCTGCGCCCAGGCGAGCGGTGAGAGCCAGGACAGCCACGATCCCTGCGGGTCCAGCACGTCACCCACCCCGCGGACCAGGAAGGCGAGGGCGAGCACGCCCAGCGACGCCCCGGAGGCGGTTCCCGCGTGCTCAGTCACCTGCGCGATCACGGCCGCGACCGCGGCGAAGACGAGCGTGGTGAGTCCGACCGCGGCGCCGACGGCGAGGGAGTCGGGCACCGCCCCTCCCGCGGCGATCAGTCCGCCGGCGGTCGCGGTCCCGACCAGCAGTGCCGCCAGCAGCACCACGGCGAAGGCGGCCAGCGCCGGGACGGAGCGGCCGACGGGCAGGGAGCGCAGCAGCTCGAGCCGACCCGCCTCCTCCTCCCCGCGGGTGAGGGAGACGGTGAGCAGCACGCCGAGGATCGCGGCGGGCAGTAGCACATACAGCAGCAGCTCGTTGGCGACCATCGCCCACAGCGTGTACTGGTCCTGCGCGAACGCCGGCCCGGTCATGATCACGGCGGAGGGATTGCCGAGCAGCGCCGCGCGGGCGTCGAGCGCGGCCTGGTCGGGATAGGCCTCCTGGATCGCGACGACCGAGGAGGGGACCAGCACCGCGACGGCGAGCGTCCACCAGATAAGGCGCCGACGGGCGAGCCGCAGGGTGAGCCGCAGCAGGGTGCCAAGGCCGCTCGCCGGGGAGGTGGGCGGCATCTCACGGCGGTGCGGGCGGTCACTCGGGGCGACGGGATCCGCCGGATGCGCGGTCATGAGCGGGCTCCCGCGGCGGCCGCTCCTGCGGCGGAGGCGCCCGCGGTGGAGGTGGAGAGGTCCTCGCCGTAGTGCCGCAGGAAGAGGTCCTCGAGGGAGGGCGGGGTGATCGTGAGGCTGCGCGCATCGAGTGCGGTGAGCACCGGCAGGACGTCGTGGACCGCGGCGTCGTCGACGTCGAAGCGCACCCGTCCGGCCTCGGCGACGAGGTCGTGGACGCCGCGCAGATCCCGCAGCGGCTGGGGGTCACCGTCGAGGACGACGGAGACGGTGGAGCGGGTGAGGTGGCGCAGCTCGGCGAGCGTGCCACTCTCCACGTCCGTCCCCGAGCGAATGATCGTGACTCGGTCGCAGAGCTTCTCCACCTCGGCGAGGATGTGGCTGGAGAGCAGCACGGTGCGACCGGCGGCGCGCAGAGCGCTCACCTCGTCGGTGAAGATCGCCTCCATCAGCGGGTCCAGGCCCGAGGTCGGCTCGTCCATGACGTAGAGGTCCACGTCGCGGCTCAGCGCGGCGATCAGGGAGACCTTCTGCCGGTTGCCCTTGGAGTAGGTGCGGCAGCGCTTGGTGGGATCAAGCTCGAAGCGTTCGATGAGGTCCTCGCGTCGGGCGCGGGAGGCGACGGAGCGTTCGGAGCGGGTGAGCACGTCGATCGCCTCGCCGCCGGTCAGACTCGGCCAGAGGCTCGTGTCCCCGGGGACGTAGGCGAGGCGGCGGTGGATCTGCACGGCCCGGTCCCAGGGGTCCATGCCCAGCACGCTCACTCGGCCAGACGTCGCGCGCAGCAGTCCCAGCACGATGCGGATGGTGGTGGACTTCCCGGCGCCGTTGGGGCCGAGGAAGCCGGTGACCTCGCCGACGGGGACCTCGAGGGAGAAGCCGTCGAGGGCGGTGGAGGAGCCGAAGGTCTTGGTTAGGTCGTGGATGCTGATCGCGCTGTCGGGCGTGGTCATGGAGTGCCTCCTTCGGGGGGCTGCTCGGCCAGGACGGCCTCGAGCAGGGTGGCGTCGGTGAGCAGGGGCTGGGTGTACAGCTCGAGCACGGGCAGCAGGATCTTCGTGGAGTAGTCGCGCATCCAGCGCGGCAGGTCCTCGAGGTCGAGCGGGTCGGCGTCGCCGGGGAGCTGCAGCACCAGGGCTCCGAGGGCCATCTCGGTGAGCACCTGGGCGCGGGCCTTCGGATCCCGGCTCGGGGAGATCGTGCCCGCCTCCTCCCCCGCGGCGAGATAGGCCGCGGCGTCGTCCACGAAGTCGCCCACCAGCTGCTGGGCGAGCGGACCGCCGGCCTGCAGGCGGCGAAGCACGTAGCCGACGACGGGGGCGTACTCCTCGGCCTGGGCGAGCTGGGTCAGCAATGCCGCAGAGTCCCCGGTGACCACCTTCGTCTTCTCGCGGCGCGCGATCTCGAGGGCGTGGGCGTCGCAGGCGGCCAGCAGGGCGTCGCGGGTGCCGAAGTGGTGGATGATCAGCCCCGCGCTGACACCGGCGTCCTCGGCGACGCGGCGCAGCGGGGCGCGAAGGCCCCCCACCGCGAAACGCGCCAGCGCGGCGCGGAGGATGTGCTCGTCGGTCCGTCCTCGGTCGCTCATCTGCCCCTCCTCTCGCTTCGCCACCAGGCTATACACGTGTTCAATCGGAGCGCAAGAGAATCACTGAACAGATGTTCAATGACGGGGCGATACAGTCGCCGCCATGACGACCGGCACGCCGACTCCACCCGTGGACCATGCCGCGGACCTCGCGGCCGTGCCCTTCGCCGCCGCCCTGCGCTGGGCGGTGCACGCGCTCCTCTACCTGCTGGTGCTGGTCGTCGCCGCGATCACCCTCGCCCCGCCCGCGAGCGGGCCCGACCTCGGCCTCGTCGGGCTGCTCGCTGTGTTCACGACCGTCTACTCCCTCGGGGCGCGACGCGCCCTGCGGCACTCCCCCGGTCCCGACGGCAGCTGGTGGGCGCTGGGCTATCTGCTCCCCTCGATCGCGGTGTGGGCGGTCGGCTTCCTGCTCTCCCCGAACGCGGTGTGGATCGCCTTCGGCCTCGACTTCGCGGTGCTCTACGCCCTGCCGATCCTCGGCGGGGTGCTCGCCCTCGCGCTGGTGACCGTCCTCGCCGTCGCCGGGTTCACGGCCTGGTCCGCGGAACCCGGCCTCGGCGAGCTCATCGGCCCGGTGATCGGCGCCGGTGTCGCGCTCGCGGTCGTGCTCACCGTGCGCGCGCTGCAGCACGAGGTGGACCGGCGCACGCGCCTGGCCCGTCAGCTCGCCGAGGCCCGCGACACCATCGCGGAGCAGACCCGCGCCGCCGCCACCGCCGCCGAGCGCGACCGCATCGCCTCCGAGCTGCACGACACCGTCGCCCAATCCGTGCAGTCCATCCACCTCCTGCTCGACGCCGCCGAGAGGGCCCTGGCCCGCGAGGATCCCGCCGAGACCCGGCGCCTCGTGCAGGAGGCGCGCACCACGGCCGCCCGCACCGGCGGCCAGACCCGTCGCTTCGTCGACGCCGGGGACGCCGACTCCCCCGTCGGTGCCGAGCTCGCCGCACACCTGCGCGTCCTCCTCGACGAGGCCGGCGCCGTCGGCGGACTCGAGACCCGGCTGCGCCTGGATCTGGAGGCGGCGGAGCTCGACGCCCTGCCCCGCAGCAGCTCCCGGGCCCTGCTGCGCCTGGTCGAATCCTTGCTCGCCAACGCCGTGCAGCACGCCGACGCCCGACGGATCGGCTTGAGCATCGCCCGCGACAGCGGCCTGCTAATCCTCGACGTGGTCGACGACGGGCGCGGCTTCGACCCGCAGACCGCAGCCGGCTTCGGCCTCCGCTCCGCCCGGGCACGGGCCGCCTCCGTGGGCGGGTCGCTGGTGGTCGAGTCAGCTCCCGGGGAGGGCACCGCAGTGCAGGTGATCCTGCCCGCCGCGCCGCTCACCGACCGGGAGCCCGGACCGGATCACCCGCTGCCGGAGGCGTCCCCGCCCGCGACCGAGGAGACCCGATGATCCGCATCCTGTTGTCCGACGACCACGCGATCGTGCGCCGCGGCCTGCTTGCCGTGCTCGCCGCCGAGGAAGACCTCGAGGTGGTCGCCGAGGCTGCGACCGCCGCAGAGGCACTGCTGCTCGCCCGATCGGTCCACCCGGACGTGGTGCTGCTGGATCTCTCCTACGGGGCCGGCAGCGTGCGCGGCACCGAGATCATCGCAGAGCTCGTCGCCCTCGACCCGCCGCCCGCGGTGCTGGTGCTGACCACCTACGACAACGACCAGGACGTCACCGCCGCGATGGACGCCGGGGCGAGGGGCTACCTGCTCAAGGACTCCCCCGCCGAGGAGCTGGTGACGGCGGTGCGCCGCGCCCGCACGGAGGGCTCCGCCCTGGACCCGCGGATCTCCCGCCGGCTGCAGCGCCGCGGCGGCCACTCCCTCTCCTCGCGCGAGCTCGAGGTGCTCCCACTGGTCGCCGCGGGGCGCACCAACGCCGCCATCGCGAGCGATCTCTTCCTCTCCCAGGCGACGGTGAAGACCCACCTCGTGCACATCTTCGACAAGCTGGGTGTCACCAGCCGCACCGAGGCGGTCGCCCGGGCGCGGGCCGAGGGGATGCTGCGGCCCGAATGAGCCGGGGAGGGGACGGGCGGCTCAGGCGATGCCGTCGAGCCCGCCCTTGGCGCGCAGCAGGGACAGCAGCAGGTCCTTCGAGGAGGACGCCTCGGGCAGCGCGCACTCGTCGGGCTCGAAGGACCAGGCGGCCCGCAGCGCGCGGAACACCTCGAACTCGGCATCCCCGGTGCGCAGCGGCACCGCCCGGTACCCGCCCGCCTCGGGCAGATGGATGATGAAGGCCCCGGTCAGCTCCGGCATCTCGCGCAGGGTGCCGTCGTCGTCGACCAGCTCTTCGGCGCGCACCACCGCGACCCCCTGGAGGGCGTAGTCGCCGCGCACCTTCTTCGAGGTCTTGATGTCCGCGCTGAGCAGGGTGTTCCCGATCCGCACAATCGCGTCGGTGGTACCCGCGTAGCCGACGGTGCGGTTGACGACCGTCTGTTCGATCTCCACGAACTCCGGCTGGTAGTCCTCGAGGAAGGAGCCGTAGCCGTCCAGCCGCACCGCGACCCGCTGCTGGAGCGCCTGTGGGCTCTTCTCCGTCGCGAAGGCGCCCTGGGCGCTGCGCATGCCGTCGGCGAGGCCCTCGATCTCGGACTCGGAGGGGCGGGAGCCGCTGCGCCCCCACAGCTCGCACGCGGCGTGGACCAGGGTTCCGAAGTCCGCGGCGGTGCGGGTGTACTCCTCGGCCGCGGCGGCGATCCGCTTCTGCGTTCCCCACTTGTCGCGGGTCACTCGCGAGATCTCGGCAGCGGCGCGCGCGGGGTTCCGATCCAGCCAGGAGTACATCTCCAGGGCCCGCTGCGAGGCCATCGTCGCGTACCAGCCCTGGAGGTGGTCCTTGGCGCGCATCCCGGCGACGGTCGTGATCGAGGGGAACATGAGCGGGCCGTCGGGCTCGAGGCGGTACATGCGGCCGCGCGGGGTGTCAGCGCTGAGCGAAGGGGTGGTCATGGCTCCTCGAGCGGGACGACGGGGTCGATGCGGGGCATGCGGGCACCCTGCACCGGGGACCCGCCCACGGTACGCGCTGTCGGGCACCGTCGCCTGCGCGGGCAGGCGGGACGCGCCGAGGATGCCCGCCTCGTCACAGCGCCGCGGGGGCGATCCGGCACGTCTCAGTACTCGGTGCCGAAGATGACTCTCTCGGCGAGTACCCGGGCTCGTCGGGTCAACCGCAGGTAGCGCTCCTCGAGGGCGAGGGCGGTCGCGTCCGGGCCGTCGATCAGGAGCGCGAGGGCGCGCAGCTCGATCCGGTCCGTCGGCAGCACGACCCCCTCTCGCCCTTTCCACAGGAAGAGCCCGCGGCGGATCTGCCAGGCGAGGATCCACGCGTCGATCAGCTCCCGCGCCTCCCGCCCGGGCAGCAGCTCCGCCTCCGCCGCCGCCTCGAGCTGCGCGACGGTGCTGGGGCTGCGCAGCCCCTCGACCTCGTGCCCGTGCTCGAGGGCGAGCAGCTGCACCGTCCACTCCACGTCGGTCATCCCGCCGCGACCCAGCTTGACCTGGCGCAGCGGGTCCGCCCCGCGGGGCAACCGCTCGGACTCGACGCGGGCCTTCATCCGGGTGATCTCGCGGCGCTCGATCGGACCGAGGCCCCCGGCGGGATACCGGTGGCGATCCATCTCCTCGGTGAGGCGGGCGGAGACCGCCTCGGAGGCGACGACCGGCCGCGCCCGCAGCAGGGCCTGCTTCTCCCAGGTCAGCGCGTCGCGGCGGTAGTAGTCCACCCAGCCCTCGAGGCTGCGGGCGAGCAGTCCGCTGCGCCCCTCGGGGCGCAGGTCCGCGTTGACCTTCATGTCAGCGCCCGCGGCCGGGGCGTTGAGGATCCGCTGGATCTGCGTCGCGACGGCGATGCCGATCTCCCCCGTGACCTCGCCCGCCCCGCGATCGAGGACCAGGAACTGCACGTCGACGTCCGAGGAGTAGCCCATCTCGCGGGCGCCGAAGCTGCCCATGCCGAGGATCGCCATCTCGACGCCGAGGGCCCGCGCCGGATCGGAGCGTCGCTCGCGCAGGCGGCGCGCGGTGCCCTCGTCGACCTCCTCGGTCCCGTCGAGGGTCTCGGCGCCCTCCGCGATCACGCCCCGCTCGCGGGCGACGACGTGCAGGGCGACGAGCATGCCGGCCTCGAGCACGGCCTCCGCGAGGTCGGTGAGGGCGAGGGCGACCTCCCGCGCGGACGCGATGCCCGTGAGATGCGCGAGAGCGATGCGCAGCAGCTCGCGGGAGCGGGTGCGGGGGGGGGGGGGGGGGGGGGGAGAAGGAAAGAAGAACCAAAAGATCAAAAAGAAGAAAAAACAAACC
>NZ_JAZDCG010000024.1:0-91484 GCF_036321705.1 Brachybacterium sp. J144 | reverse complement strand
CCGGTAAGATACAAAAGAGCAATAAGACGCACCTCGGGGGAGTGGGTGCGGCGCAGGACGTCCTGCGCCACCTCGACGGAGTCGACCCGGGTGATCACGGCGAGGAACTCGCGGCCCAGCTGGTCCCGGGTGAGGGGCCGCAGGTGCTCGTCGCGCGCGAGCCAGCGAACGCCCTCAGGGATCTGCTCGAGCTGCTCCCCCACGAAGCGGCTGCCGGACAGCACCCGGGTGAGCCGCTTCGCCGCGAGGCCAGAGTCGCGCAGCAGTCCCAGGTACCAATGGGCGGAGCCGATGGTGTCGGAGAGCCGACGGAAGGCCAGCAGGCCCAGGTCCGGGTCGATGCCGTCGGCGAACCACTCGAGCATCGCCGGGAGCAGCTGCTTCTGGATCTTCGCGCGCCGGGAGATGCCGGAGGTCAGGGCCTGGATGTGGGTCAGCGCGCGGGCGCCGTCGCGGTAGCCGATCGCCGTGAGGCGGGCCCCGGCGGACTCGGGGCTGAGCGCGATCTCGCCGTCGCTGAGAGCCGCGGCGGTGGTGAGCAGCGGCCGGTAGAAGATCTCCTCGTGCAGCTGCCTCACGCGGCGCCGGGTGCGCTGGTACTGCTGATCGAAGGCCTCCACCGTGAGCCCCATGGTGCGGGCCAGTCGGCGCTTCTCCACGGGAGCCGTGGGCAGCACCTGGGTGCGCCGCAGGCGGTGCAGCTGCATGCGATGCTCGATGCAGCGCAGGAAGCGATAGGCGGCGTCCATCTCCGCGACGTGCTCGCGGGAGATGAACCCCTCCGTGCCGAGCCGGGCGAGCGCCTCGAGGGTCGAGCGGTGGTGGAGGTTCTCGACGGTGCGGCCGTGCACCATCTGCAGCAGCTGCACCGTGAACTCGACGTCGCGCAGTCCGCCCGGGCCGAGCTTGATGTTGCGGTCCGCCTCGCCGCGGGGGATGTGGGCGACGACGCGGCGACGCATCGCCCGGGTGTCCTCGACGAAGCCGTCACGGGTGGAGGCCTGCCGCACCCAGGGCGCCACCATCTCCTCGAAGGCGGTGCCGAGCGCGCGGTCGCCCGCGGCGGCGCGCGCCTTCAGCAGCGCCTGGAACTCCCAGGACTGCGCCCACCGCTCGTAGTAGCGGCGGTACGAGTCCAGGGTCCGCACGAGCGGACCGTCCTTGCCCTCCGGTCGCAGGTTCGGGTCGACCTGCCACAGGGAGCCCTCCGAGGTGCGGTCCGAGCAGACCCGCGCGAGCTCCCGCGCGAGGGCCGAGCCGATCACCACCAGCTGCTCCTCGTCGCAGGCCGCCTCGCCCTCACCGGCGGGGGCGACCACGTGCAGGACGTCCACGTCGGAGATGAAGTTGAGCTCCCGCGCCCCGGTCTTGCCCATCGCGAGCACGGACCAGCGCACGTGCTCCTGCCCCTCCACCGAGCGCCGGGCGATCGCCGCGGCCGCGTCGAGCGAGGCGTCGGCGAGGTCGGCCAGCGCGGCGGAGACCTGCGGCTGCAGCGCGGTCGGATCGGCCGCCATGACGTCGGCCGCCGCTATCTGCAGCAGCCGACGGTGGTAGACCACCCGCAGGGCGTCCCGGGCCTCCCGGCCGCGGAGGGCGGCGACCGGCGGGGTGCCCTCCGGGTCCGCGCCGACGGCCTCGAGCACCGCCGTGCGCACCTCCTCGCCGGACAGGCGCAGCTGGTCATCGCCTTCGCGGAGCGCCTCGAGCTGCTCCGGGTGGCGGGTGAGGAAGTCGCCCAGCGCGACCGAGGTGCCGAGCAGGCGGACGAGCCGCTCCCCCGGCGTGCCTTCGGTGCCGACGCCCGCCAGGAACTCGTCCACGAGCGTCCCGTGCCCGGCGGCGTGGCCGGCCTCGGCGAGGCGCAGCAGGCCCAGCACGGCGTCGTCCCCGTCGGCGGTGGCGCCGATCGCGAGCGGCGCCCCGGGACCGAGCGCCGCGAGGGCGGGATCGGCGAGGAAGCGGCGCACCCGGTCGGTGCTCGAGAAACCGAGGCGCGCCAGCGCCCCGGTCGAGGTGGAGGGCTCGGGGGTCATGCGGCGCCGCTCAGATCCGGGAGAAGGTCGAGGCGAGCTCGTAGTCGGTGACCTGCTCGCGGTAGCGCTGCCATTCCTGCTTCTTGTCCCGCAGGAAGAACTGGAAGACCTGCTCGCCGAGCGTCGAGGCCATCAGCTCGGAGCTCTCGAAGCTCTCCAGGGCGCGGAAGAGGTCCGTGGGCAGGGGCTCGATGCCCATGGCCCGGCGCTCGCGCTCCGTGAGGTCCCAGACCGCGTCCTCCGACCCCTCGGGCAGCTCGTACTCACCCTCGATGCCGGCCATGCCCGCGGCGAGCAGCACGGCGAAGGCGAGGTACGGGTTCGCCGCCGAGTCCAGCCCGCGGAACTCGACGCGGGAGCTGGTGCCCTTGGTGGGCTTGTGGAAGGGGACCCGCACCAGCGCGGACCGGTTGTTGTGCCCCCAGCAGATGTAGCTCGGGGCCTCCTGCGCGCCCCACAGGCGCTTGTAGCTGTTCACCCACTGGTTGGTGACGGCGCTGTACTCGGGGGCGTGGCGCAGCAGCCCGGCGATGAACTGGCGGCCCAGGCGCGAGAGCCCGTACTCGGCGCCGGGCTCGTGGAAGGCGTTGCGGCCGCCCTGGAAGAGCGAGAGGTGGGTGTGCATCCCGGAGCCGGGGTGCTCGATCATCGGCTTCGGCATGAAGGAGGCGACCTGTCCCATGCCGAGCGCGACCTCCTTGACCACCGTGCGCAGCGTGACGATGTTGTCCGCGGTGGACAGCGCGTCCGCATAGCGCAGGTCGATCTCGTTCTGCCCCGGGCCGTTCTCGTGGTGGGAGAACTCGACCTGGATGTTCATCGCCTCGAGATGCTCGATCGCGGTGCGGCGGAAGTCCTGGCCCTGTCCCCGGTGGACGTGGTCGAAGTAGCCGGCGCTGTCGATGGGGCGCAGGCGCTCCCCCACCTCGTAGGGCTCCTCGAAGAGGTAGAACTCGATCTCCGGGTGGGTGTAGAGCTCGAGGCCCTTCTCCTCGGCGCGGGCCAGGGCGTCGCGCAGCACGCGCCGGGGGTCCGAGGCGGCGGGCTCCCCGTCGGGGGTGAGGACGTCGCACATCATCCGCGCGGTGCCGTTGGTGTCGCCGCGCCAGGTGAGCAGCTCGAAGGTCGCGGGGTCGGGCCGCAGGATCATGTCCGACTCATAGCTGCGGGTGAGCCCCTCGACGGTCGAGCCGTCGATGCCGATCCCCTCGGTGAAGGCGTTCTCGAGGTCCGAGGGGGAGATCGCGATCGACTTGAGCGTCCCCGCGATGTCGCAGAACCACAGGCGGATGAACCGCACGTCGTTGTCGGAGACCCGGCGGATGACGTCGTCGTGGAGATGTTCCATGCGCACAGTCTGCCAGTCGGCGGGGCCGGATCCCGGGTCGTCGGAGCCCGTGGACGCCCGAGCGCCCCGCACCTCCGCAGGGAGGGACGGGGCGCTCGAGGCGATCCGGATCGTGCTCGGGAGGGATCAGACGCCGGAGTCGATGTACCACTGGCCGTCGGAGGCCTTGACCATGTTGTAGCCGAAGTCGGAGCCCATGAACTGCACCGCGGCGGTGCCGTCGCCGTTGTCCGTGGTCTCGACGCTCGACCGGTCGATGGAGCCGAGAGCGGAGACGTTCTCGCCCAGGCCGGTCTCGAGGCCCTCCGCGCAGCCCTCGGCGGTCGCGCCGGAGACGGGCTCGTCGGTGGTCGGGTCGAGCATCAGACCGCAGGCGCCCACGAAGTCCGAGGCGGCGGCCTTCTCGAGGAACTCGTAGAAGCGGTCGGCGGCGGCGGTGAGGTCCTCGTCGGAGAGCGGGCCGGACTCCGCGGCGGCGTCCTCCTCTGTGGCGTCGTCCTCGGTGGCGGCGTCCTCCTCGGTCGCGGCGTCGTCCTCGGTGGCGGCGTCCTCCTCGGTCGCGGCGTCGTCCTCGGTGGTCGCGTCCTCCTCGGTCGCGGCGTCCTCCTCGGTGCCGGCCTCCTCCTCGGCGGTGGTCTCGGTCTCCGGCTCGTCACCGCCCGTGAGGGCGCCACAGCCGGCCGCACCGGCGGCGAGCGCGAGGGCGCCGACGGCGACGGCAGCACGACGGGTGGTGGTGCGCATGATGGAACGCATGGTGACAGTCCTCCCTGATCGGTCGACCCCCCTGGCCGACGGAGGTCACAGCTTCCCACAGGAGCGACGCTCCCGGCCATCTCGGTTCATCGATGCATCGAGGAGCGGGGCGTCGGGAGCCGCCCGCCCGGGGGCCGGCTGCCGCTAGGCTGGACCGGCCCGTCCCCGAGGCGGCCCACCCGGCCCTCGGATCCCCCCATCCGCCCAGGAGCACACGTGAGCACCCCCTCCGGCACCGGCCCCGCGAAGATCCGACTCCGCCATCTGCAGGACGCCAAGGAGCGCGGCCGTCCCTTCGCGATGCTCACCGCCTACGACCAGTTCTCGGCGCGTGTCTTCGAGGAGGCGGGCATCGAGGTGCTGCTGGTCGGCGATTCCGTCGGCACCACCGTGCTCGGGCACGAGTCGACCACCGCCACCACCCATCAGGACATGCTGACCTTCACCGGCGCGGTGGCGCGCAGCGTGAGCCGTCCGCTGATCGTCGCGGATCTCGCCTTCGGCAGCTATCAGGTCTCCGTCGAGGAGGCGGTGCGGCACGGCGTGGACCTGATCCGCGCCGGCGCCGAGATGGTCAAGCTCGAGGGCGGCTCGGCGATCGCCCCGCAGGTGCGCGCCCTCGTCGCCGCGGGGATCCCGGTCATGGGCCATCTCGGCTTCACCCCGCAGTCGGTCAACTCGCTGTCCGGGCACCGCGTGCAGGGACGCGACACGCATGCCGCGGATCGCCTGGCCGAGGAGGCGCTGGCGCTCCAGGAGGCGGGCGCCTCGGCGGTCGTGCTCGAGCTGATCCCGGCCCACGTCGCCGAGCGCATCACCGAGGTGCTGCACGTGCCGACCATCGGCATCGGCGCGGGCCCGGCCTGCGACGGACAGGTGCTCGTCTGGCAGGACATGGCCGGACTGTCCGGCTTCCACGGCCGCTTCGTGAAGACCTTCGCGGATCTGCGCTCCGACCTGCGTCGCGCGGCGGAGGCCTATCGCGGCGAGGTCGAGACCCGCGCCTACCCGACGGCCGAGCACTCCTTCGAGTGACCCCCGGCCGAACAGGCCGACGCGCGGTTCAGGACTCGGCGTCCTCGCCCTCCCAGGCGGCGTCGTCCTCGTCCCAGGCGTCGTTGCGTGCGGCCGCCGTCTGCAGCGCCCGCTCGGCCTCGGCGCGGGTGGAGTAGGGACCCATGAGGTCCTGGCCGCTGGACTGGCGGCCCTCCTCCACCGCCCCGGTGGCGAGGTTGTAGAAGAACTCGGGGGTCGTGCTCATGGCGGGCTCCTTCGCGGCCGGGTGAGAGACTGGTGGCCATGACTGTAGAGCAGGTGTGGACCCGTCCCGCAGGACGCGCGGAGCTGGTGCCGGGCGAGCTGAGCCCCCGGCGACCCGTTCCGGCGCGCATCGAGCGACCCGAGTACGTGGACAAGGACGAGGCCGTCTCCGACTCGGGCCCCTATGTGCAGAGCGCGGACGTGATCGAGCGGGTCCGCGAGGCGAGCCGTATCGCGGCCCTCGCGCTGCAGGCCGCCGGGGAGGCCGCGCGCCCGGGCGTCACCACCGATCACATCGACCAGGTCGTCCACGACGTGCTGATCGAGAACGGCGCCTATCCCTCGACCCTCGGCTACCTGCACTTCGAGAAATCGTGCTGCACGAGCCTCAACGAGGTGATCTGCCACGGCATCCCCGACTCGACGGTGATGCATGGCGGCGACATCCTCAACGTCGATGTCACCGCCTTCGTCCACGGCGTCCACGGCGACACCAACGCCACCTTCGCCGTCGGCGACATCCACCCGCGCGCGCAGGAGCTGATCGACCGCTCGCGCGAGGCGATGGAGCGCGGCATCAAGGTCGCCCGGCCCGGCCGCGAGGTGAACGTGATCGGGCGCGTGATCGAGAAGTTCGTCGCCCGCCACGGCATGGAGTCGGTGCGCGACTACACCGGGCACGGTGTCGCCGAGGGCTTCCACAACGGCCTGGTCATCCCCCACTACGACGCCGCGCCCATGTTCGACGACGTCATCGAGGAGGGCATGACCTTCACCATCGAGCCGATGGTGACCCTCGGCTCGCAGGCCTGGGAGCAGTGGGACGACGGCTGGACCGTGGTCACCAAGGACCGCTCCTTCACCGCCCAGTTCGAGCACACCATGCTGATCACGGGCGAGGGCCCGGAGCTGCTGACGGTGGTCTGATCGGCCCGGCCCGTCGTCTGAACGGCGGCGCGCCTGCGCCGGACGCACGGTCCGCGGGTATCCTGGGCCGCCGTGAGGACGCCGACGTCGGCGGCCCGGCCGGCGGGAACGCCCCGCCCCATGGAGCAGGGAGAAGCGATGAGCAAGAAGGCCTTCGGGATCGACATCGGCGGCAGCGGCATCAAGGGCGCGCCGGTCGATCTGAAGAAGGGGAAGCTGGCCGAGGACCGCCTCCGGCTCGAGACCCCGCAGCCCTCCACCCCCGAGGCTGTCGCCGACACCGTCGCGGGGCTGCTCGCCGGCTTCGAGATCGCGGACGACATGCCGGTGGGCGTCACCTTCCCGGCCGTGATCCAGCAGGGCGTAGCGCTCACCGCCGCGAACGTCGACAAGTCCTGGATCGGCACCGACGTCGACACGCTGCTGACCGAGCGCACCGGGCACGACGTGTTCGTCGTCAACGACGCGGACGCCGCCGGCATCGCCGAGATGGAGTTCGGCGCGGGGCGCGGCACGAAGGGCGTCGTGCTGGTGGTGACCCTCGGCACCGGCGTGGGCAGCGCCATGTTCGTCGACGGCAAGCTCGTGCCGAACGCCGAGCTCGGGCATCTCCACCTGGCCGGCGAGGCGGCCCGCGCCTACCAGGACGCGGAGAAGTACATGGCCTCCTCCGTCCGGGAGATCGAGGACCTCGACTGGGAGACCTGGGCGGGACGCCTCCAGGAGTACTTCGCGCACGTCGAGTTCCTGTTCAGCCCCACCCGCATCATCGTCGGCGGCGGCGTCTCCAAGAAGCACGAGAAGTTCTTGCCGCTGCTGGACCTGCGCACCGAGATCGTCCCGGCCGAGCTGCGCAACGAGGCCGGCATCGTCGGCGCGGCCGTGCTCGCCCGGCGCGAGGAGAAGGCGCTGCAGAAGAAGGACACGAAGCACGGGAAGAAGCACGGGAAGTGACCCGTGCCCGAGTCGGTCGCCCCGTGGCGGGCGACCGGCTCGGGTGAGCGGACCAGCCGGCCTGTAAGCCGGGTTCTGTGAGCGGCAGTCATCCATCTCGGATCGCCGTTGCCGACGACCTCCAGCGGTCCACCCGGACGCTCGGGCTGGCACCCTCGAACGCGCCCTGTCCGACCTTGCTCCCGGTGGGGTTTGCCGTGCCGTCCTCGTCACCGAGGCCGCGGTGGTCTCTTACACCACCCTTTCACCCTTACCCCCGTGCCCGAAGGCGCGGAGGCGGTCTGCTCTCTGTGGCACTGTCCCGCGGATCGCTCCGGGTGGGCGTTACCCACCACCGTGCCAGACGGAGCCCGGACTTTCCTCGGCCCCGAGGTCTCCCCCGAGGACGCGACTGCCCGGCCGACTGGTCCGCCGAGCAGTCTACGCGGCGACCGCGCGCGACCGGCGTCCCGGTCGGTGCCCGCCGGCGTGACGTGCGCGATCTCTCCCGCGCCGTGCGGCCTGGTGCACCCCGGGGTCGGCCAGGATGGTGCGGTGCTGATCCTGCTGCCGCCCTCGGAGACCAAGTCCCGGCCCGCCGCCGACGCCGCCCCGCTCGACCTCGCGCAGCTCGCGCTCCCCGAGCTCGGGGTCGCGCGGCGCACCATGGTCCGGGCCGCGATCCGCACCGCCGCCGGGAAGGACGCCGCCATCCGTCTCGGCGTGCCCGCGTCCGCTCCCGAGCTGGTCGATCGGATGGCCGGCCTCGAGCACGAGCCCGCGGCGTCTCCCCTGGCCGTGTACTCGGGCGTGCTCTACGACCAGCTCCCGCCGGACACCGCAGTGCCGACCGACCGGCGTGTGCTGGTGCAGAGCGCGCTGCTGGGGGTCGTCGACGCCGCGACCGATCGCATCCCGGCGTATCGCCTCTCCGCCGGATCGTCCGTGTCCCGGCTCGGCACCGCCGCCTCCTGGTGGGCGCCCCGGCTGCGGGGCGTCGGCGCGGCCCTGCTCGCCGAGCAGGTGACCTCGCCCGCGCCGCTCGTGATCGACGGCCGCTCCGGCTCGTACCGGTCGATGATGCGCCTGAGGAGCACCCCGGAGGTTCCGGTGCTCGAGGTCGCCCCCGTGCAGGAGCGCGCGGGGGTGCGGAAGGTGATCTCGCACGATGCGAAGCGCTATCGCGGGATCGTCACGCGCGAGCTGCTCTCGGCGGACCGGGCGCCGGAGGACCCGCGCGAGCTGGTGAGCCTGCTGCAGGAGCGACTCGCCGCCGTGCCCGGGGTCGCCGGGTCGCCCCTCACCGTCGAGCTCGACGGGGACCGGCTCGTGATCGTCGACCGAGTGACCTGACCCGAGCTTGGCGCCCGGGCAGTCGATCCGTCACTCGCAGCAGCGGCGCTCTCTCGCAGCTGCGGACGCTCGTTCGCGGCGGAGGCGGACGTCGTGCGTCGTCGTCGCCTGCTCGACGTCAGCCGATCCGCGCCACCCAGGGGTCCACCGGCAGCGCGCTCACGGTGACCTCGAGGCCGGGCGCGATCTCCCCGAGCAGCTGCTCCGCGAGCGGCAACCACAGCGCCTCGCTCGCCCCGTGCGGCACGTCGATCAGAGCGGGAACCCGTTCGGCGTCGGCCGCGGACTCGAGATGCTCCAGCACCGGGTGATGCCGCAGGTCCGAGGTGATGTACACGTCGGCTCCCGCGCCAGCCGCCGCTCCCGTGAAGGAGTCGCCCGCACCCGGGCAGACCGCGACGGTGCGCACCGGTCGATCCGGATCGCCGGTGTGCAGGATGCCGCGCGCGGTGGCGGGGACGAGTGCCGCGACCCGCGCGGCGAGATCGCCGACCGTGGTGTGCTCGGGGAGTTCACCGACCACGCCGAGCCCCAGCACGGAGGAGCCGTGCGCAGCTTCCTCCCCCGCGCCGCTCGGCACGAGGGCCCGCACCTGCTGCAGGTCGAGGGACCGCACCCAGGCGCCGACGGTGCCGCGCGTCGAGCGATCCACGTTCGTGTGCCCGCACCACAGCGCCGTGCCGGCGCGGAGCAAGGCCGTGACCACGGCACCCTTGCCGTCGTCGGCCGGGAGGTGGCTCGCCCCGCGCAGCAGCAGGGGGTGGTGCGTGACCAATAGCTGTGCGCCAACCTCGATTGCCTCGCGGGCGACGGCGAGCGTCGGGTCGACGGCGAGGTGCACGGCCGTGACCTCCGCACCGCGCTCCCCCAGGATGAGCCCCACCCGGTCCCAGTCTTCCGCCCAGGGCAGCGGGTAGGCCGCCTCGAGCGCCGTGACCAGGGAGCCGACGGTGGTCGCGGGCTCCGCGGACGGCTCGGACCGATCAGGCGGCGCGGCGGCGGGGGTCATGCGCCGAGCACCCCGGTCTCGACGAGCGCCGCCTGGTAGGCCTTCCACGGCATCAGCACGCACTTGACGCGGGCGGGGAACTTCGCCGCCCCGAGCAGGGCGATCCCGTCGCCGATCAGCTCCTCGTCGCCCTCGATCCGTCCGCGGGAGCGCATCGAGGCCTCGAAGTGCTCGCGCACCGGATCGACCTCTGCCGTCGTGCGGCCGATCAACAGGTCCGCCATGATCGAGGCGGAGGCGCGGCTCATCGCGCAGCCGATCGCGTCGTAGGAGACGTCGAGGATCCGGCGCTCGTCGCCGTCGCCCTCCACGTGCAGCCGCAGGGTGATCTCGTCGCCGCAGGTGGGGTTCACGTGGTGGACCTCGGCGTCGAAGGGTTCCCGCAGCCCCTCGTGCAGGGGGCGCTTGTCGTGCTCCATCACCAGCTCGGTGTAGAGAGCGTTCAGTCCGGTGCTCATGCGCGCTCCTCGAAGAACTCGACGGTGCGGGCCACGCCGCGGACGAAGGCGTCGACCTCGGCGGCCGTGGTGTGGACGGAGAAGCTCGCCCGGGTGGTGCCGTGCAGGCCGTAGCGGCGGTGCAGCGGCCAGGCGCAGTGGTGGCCCACCCGCACCTCGATGCCGTAGGAGTCCAGCACCTGTCCGACGTCGTGCGGGTGTCGGCCCGCGAGGGCGAAGGACACGGCGCCGGCCCGCTCCGGGGAGGCGGCGGGGCCGATTATCCGTATCCCGTCGATCCCGGCGAGGCCCTCGAGGGCCTGGGCGGTGAGGGCCCGCTCAAGGGCGGCGACCTGCTCCATGCCGAGAGCCGAGAGGTAGTCGCAGGCGGCGGCGAGACCGACCGCCTGGCTGATCGGCGGGGTGCCGGCCTCGAAGCGGGCGGGCGGCTCGGCATAGGTCGAGCGTTCCATCTCGACGGTCTCGATCATCGAGCCGCCGGTGAGGAAGGGGGGCATCGCGGCGAGGTGCTCGTAACGGCCCCACAGCACGCCGATGCCGGTGGGACCGAGCATCTTGTGGCCGGAGAGGGCCGCGAAGTCGACGCCGAGCGCGGCGAGGTCCAGCGGCATGTGCGGCGCGGACTGCGCCGCGTCCAGCACCGTGAGCGCACCCACGGAGCGGGCCGCCTCCACGAGAGTGCCGACGGGGTTCACGGTGCCGAGCACGTTCGACTGGTGGGTGAACGCGAGGACCTTGGTGCGCTCGGTGAGCAGGCTGCCGAGGTCGGTGAGATCGAGGGTGAAGTCGTCGGTCACGGGGATCCAGCGCAGCGTCGCCCCGGTGCGGCGGGCGAGTTCCTGCCAGGGGACGAGGTTCGCGTGGTGCTCCATCTCGGTCACGAGGATCTCGTCGCCCGGGCCGACGCGCAGGTGGTCCGGCACGTCCTGATCGCCGTCACCGAGGGAGCGGGCGACGAGGTTCAGCGCCTCGGTCGCCCCGCGGGTGAAGACCACCTCGTCCGGGGAGGGGGCACCGAGGAAGTCGGCGACCGTCTCCCGCGCGGACTCGTAGGCGTCGGTCGCGGCACCGGCCATGCGATGCGCCCCGCGCTTGACCGCGGCGTTGTCGTGCGTGAGGAAGGCGACCTCGGCGTCGATGACCTGGCGCGGACGCTGCGAGGTCGCGCCCGAGTCGAGATAGATCATCGGGGTGTCCTCATCCAGCATCCGGGTGAGGATCGGGAAGTCCTCCCGGATCGCCTCGACGTCGAACGGTCTGGTCGCTGCGCTCACCTGGGGTGGCCTCCTGGGATCGAGGGCGGTCCGGCCAGTATAGGAAGGTCGGCCCCCGCGCAGACGGGCGTGAGACCCTGTCCACAGTCCGCCCGACCCGCGCGTTCACACCGTCAGACCGCGCCGTCCCCCGGAGGTGCCCGATCGACACCCTGTTCCTCGCCGTCCTGTTCGTCTGCGTCCTCGTGACGATGATCGTGATGATCGGACGCCTGCTGGTGCGCCGCCGCCAGGAGCGCGAGCAGTGGGAGCGCGACGGCCGCCCGGAGCGCCCCGAGCCCACCGCCGAGGAGCGCGATCAGGACCGTCGCGCCTCGGGCATCTGGGTGGTGCTGCTGCTCGCCGTGCCCCTCGTCCTGCTGGCCATCTACTGGGTGACGGGCTGAGGGCTGCTGGGACGGTTCTTCCCGCGCGCGCGTGTCCCGCCTTGGACGCCCCTCAACCGGTGACGCCGCGAGAACCTCCGCAGACTTGGGGGAATACGCCGCTTATTCCCCCAAGTCTGCGGGGGTTCTGCGGCGGGGGTTGGGGTTCTGCGGCAGATGCGGAAGTTCTGCGGCAGGGGCGGGTGTTCTGCGGCGTGGGCGGGGGTCAGGGCGGAGCGAGCCGCGCTCTGACCTGCGGTGGGTCGTGAGGGGCTCGAACCCCCGACCTTCTGGGTGTAAACCAGACGCTCTGACCAGCTGAGCTAACGACCCGGATCGGGGCAGGGCCCCGCGCCCCGGAGGGGCGTCCGTCGGCCGAACGGCACGGCCGACGGCGTGCGCTCAGCTGCGGCTGGCCAGGCGGGTGCCGGTCCAGTCCGCGGCGAGCGAGACGGTGGACATGACGCGCAGACCCGCGGTGCCGGCGCTCTCCTGGATCTCTGCGGGGAGCACGTGGCCGTCGCGGCCGGCCTTCGGCACGAGCACCCACACCGGGGCACCGGGCGCGAGGGTCGCGAGGGTGTCGACCATGGCGTCGGTGAGGTCGCCGTCGCCGTCGCGCCACCAGAGGATGACTCCGTCGACGATCTCCTGGCTGTCCTCGTCCTCGAGATCAGCCCCGATGAGGTCCTCGATGGCGTCGCGCAGATCCAGGTCCACGTCGTCGTCGTACCCGAACTCCTGCACGATCTGCCCTGTGGTGAAGGACATGGCCTCGGCAGCGGAGCTGGACGAAGGGGCGTCGGCCGACGGTGACAAGAAAGGGCTCCTCACGGGAAAGACAGCAACGACGGGACCGGGTGGTCCCGGCGCGCCCGACCCGTGCCCGTCGGACCCGGGGGCGGACTGCGCGCGGCCGATCATATGACACGCGGCGCACCGCTGCACCGGCCAGGGACAGGGAACACGCCCGTTCGGCATCCGTCCGGGTGTCCCGAGTCTCACAGATGAGGAGGGATCGTGAAGGACCTCGGGACCCCTGGCGACGGTAGGCTTGCCGGACCGAGGCCGACGGAGCCGTGCCCACTGCAGACACCCGCTCCCCTGGCCGGTCCAGCGCCTCCGAAGAGAGAAGGACAGTGTGACTTCGCACGAGACCCCTCGTCCCATCGGCATCAATCTGCCCAGCCATGCCGCGGATCCGGATCCGGAGGAGACCCGCGAATGGCTCGACTCCTTCGACGGTCTCGTCGAGCATCGTGGTGCCGAGCGGGCCTCCGAGGTCGTCCAGAGCCTCATCCAGCATGCGCGCGTGAACGACCTCGACCTGCCGGATTCGCTGACGACGGACTACGTGAACACGATCCCGGTCTCGGCGCAGGGCGAGTACCCCGGTGACACCGAGCTCGAGCGCGAGCTGCGCGACATCAACCGCTGGAACGCCGCGATGCTCGTGCACCGCGCCCAGCGACCCGGCGTCTCCGTCGGCGGCCACCTCTCCTCCTACGCGTCCATCGCGAACATGTACGAGGTCGGCTTCAACCACTTCTTCCGCGGGCGCAACCACCCCGGCGGCGGCGACCACGTGTTCTTCCAGGGGCACGCCTCCCCCGGCATCTACGCCCGCGCCTTCGCCATGGGGCGCCTCGGCCAGGAGGATCTCGACGGCTTCCGCCAGGAGTTCTCCTCCGAGCACGGCATGCCCTCGTACCCGCACCCGCGTGCGATGCACGACTTCTGGGAGTTCCCGACCGTGTCGATGGGCATCGGCCCGGTCGCCGCGATCGAGCAGGCCTCCTTCGACCGCTACCTCCAGAACCGCGGCCTGAAAGACACCTCCCAGCAGCACACCTGGGCGTTCCTCGGCGACGGCGAGATGGACGAGGTCGAGTCCCGCGGCGCGCTGCACATCGCCGCGAAGGAGCACCTGGACAACCTCACCTTCGTCGTCAACTGCAACCTGCAGCGCCTCGATGGCCCGGTGCGCGGCAACGGCAAGATCATCCAGGAGCTGGAGAGCCAGTTCCGCGGCGCCGGCTGGAACGTCATCAAGGTGATCTGGGGCTCGGGCTGGGACCCGTTGCTCGAGGCCTCCTCCGACGGCGCGCTCATCGACCTGATGAACTCCACCCCGGACGGCGACTTCCAGACCTACCGCGCCGAGAACGGCGGGTTCATCCGCGACAACTTCTTCGGCCGCGACCCGCGCACCAAGGCGCTCGTCGAGGACATGTCCGATGACGACATCTGGTGGAAGCTGAACCGCGGCGGCCACGACACCAAGAAGATCTACGCCGCCTTCAAGGCCGCCTCCGAGCACACCGGTCAGCCGACCGTCATCCTGGTCCACACCATCAAGGGCTACCGCCTGGGCAAGAACTTCGCGGGCCGCAACGCGACCCACCAGATGAAGAAGTTCACCCTCGAGGACCTCAAGGCCCTGCGCGACACGCTGCACATCCCGATCACCGACGATCAGCTCGAGTCGGGCAGCGTCTACGACGCGCCGCTCTACCTCCCGGCCGAGGACACCCCGGTCATGCAGTACCTGAAGTCGCGGCGCAGCGAGCTCGGCGGCCCCGTGCCCTCGCGGCGCACCGAGCACAAGCCGATCGAGCTGCCCGGCGACAAGGCCTACGAGGTCGCCCGTCGCGGCTCCGGCAAGCAGGAGATCGCCACCACCATGGCGCTGGTCCGCCTGCTCAAGGACCTCATGCGCGACAAGGAGTCCGGCAAGCGCTGGGTGCCGATCGTCCCCGACGAGGCGCGCACTTTCGGCATGGACTCGCTGTTCCCGACGGCGAAGATCTACAACCCCGACGGGCAGAACTACCTGTCGGTGGACCGCGACCTGCTGCTGGCCTACAAGGAGTCCACCTCCGGCCAGATCAAGCACATGGGCATCAACGAGATCTCCTCGACCGCGGCCTTCACCGCGGCGGGCACCTCGTACGCCACCCATGACTACCCGATGATCCCGTTCTACATCTTCTATTCGATGTTCGGGTTCCAGCGGACCGGCGACTTCTTCTGGGCCGCGGGCGACCAGATGGCCAAGGGCTTCGTGATCGGCGCGACCGCCGGCAAGACCACCCTGGCCGGCGAGGGTCTGCAGCACATGGACGGCCACTCGCCGATCCTGGCCTACACCAACCCGGGGACCGTCATCTACGACCCGGCGTACGGCTACGAGCTGGGGCACATCATCCGTGACGGCCTGCAGCGCATGTACGGCGTGGACGACCGCCTGCAGGAGGTCTTCTACTACATCACGGTCTACAACGAGCCGATCGTGCAGCCGGCCGAGCCGGAGGGCCTGGACGTCGAGGGCCTGCTCAAGGGCATGTACCAGCTCGAGGGCGCGCCCGAGGGCGAGGGCCCGGAGGCGCAGCTGCTGGCGTCCGGCGTCGGCGTCCCGTGGGCGAAGCACGCCCGCGAGCTGCTGCTCGAGGACTGGGGCGTCCGTGCGGCCGTGTGGTCGGTGACCTCGTGGACCGAGATGCGCAAGGAGGCCCTCGAGGCCGAGAAGCACAACCTGCTGAACCCGGAGGATCCCCGCACTCCGTGGATCACCCAGCGCCTGCAGGGCGTGGAGGGCCCGTTCGTCGCGACCTCGGACTACGACTTCCTGGTCCCGGACATGATCCGCGAGTGGATCCCCGGCGCCTACGGCGTCCTCGGCGCCGACGGCTGGGGCTTCTCCGACACCCGTCCGGCCGCCCGACGCCACCTGAAGATCGACGCGCACTCCATGGTCGTCAAGGCTCTGCAGCTGCTCGCCCGCGAGGGCAAGGTCGACCCGTCGGTGGTCCGCCAGGCGATCGACAAGTACGACCTGACGAACGTGAACGCCGGCCAGTCCGGGTCGTTCGGCGGCGAGTCCTGATCCACGCACCGGGCCGTCCGTCCTCCGGGACGGGCGGCCCGGTGCCGTCTCCCCTCACCCCCGCGGGTACCGCCGTCCGGTCGGCCCGCCCCGTCCACTCCCCTGGAGGTCCCCGTGCTCGCGATCGTCTGCCCCGGACAGGGGGCGCAGAAGCCCGGCTTCCTCGCCCCGTGGCTCGAGCTGCCCGGCGTCGAGGCGTCCCTCTCCGGGCTCTCCGAGGCCGCGGGCGTCGACCTTCTCCTCCACGGCACCGAGTCCGATGCGGATACCATCCGCGACACCGCGGTGGCCCAGCCGCTGCTGGTCGCTGCGGGTCTGACCGCCGCGGACTGCCTCACCGGAGGGGACGGCTTCGCGGCCGGCGCGCAGGCGGATCTGCTCGCCGGTCATAGCGTGGGCGAGGTGACCGCCGCGGCCCTCTCCGGTGTTCTCACGGCCGAGGACGCGATGCGACTGGTCGCCGTGCGCTCCCGGGCCATGGCGACCGCCGCCGCGGCCGAGCCGACCTCGATGGCCGCCGTCGTAGGCGGAGTGCGCGACGAGGTCATCGCAGCGATCCGCGAGCACGATCTGGCGCCGGCGAACCTGAACTCCGCCACCCAGGTGGTCGCCGCGGGCACCGCCGCGCAGATCCAGGCCCTCGTGGAGAACCCTCCGGCTCGTGCCCGCGTCATCCCGCTGCAGGTCGCGGGGGCCTTCCACACCGCCTTCATGGCCGGGGCCCGGGAGGAGCTCACCGCCTTCGCCCCCGGCCTGACGGTCTCGGACCCCCTGGCGCAGTGCCCGCTGGTGTCCAACGCGGGCGGCGAGATCGTGACCACGGGCACCCGCTACCTCGAGCTGATCGTCGACCAGGTCTCCGCTCCGGTGGACTGGGAGTCCTGCATGGGGGTCTTCGCGCAGAAGCAGGTGACCGGGATCCTCGAGGTGGCCCCCGCGGGGACGCTCACCGGCCTCGCCAAGCGGGAGCTGAAGGGCGTCGCTCTGATGAACCTCAACACCCCCGACGATCTCGAGGCCGCACGGGCCTTCGTCGCCGAGCACGGACTGTCGTCCTCGGGCTCCGACGACCGCTCCGGCGCGCACCAGGAGGACTGACCATGGCACCCACGCTGAAGACCCAGCCCGTCGTCGCCGGCTCCCGGGTGCTCGCGTACGGCGCGGCCCGCGGCGACCTGGTCGTCCCCAACGACGACCTCGTCGGCCCGATCGACTCCTCCGACGAGTGGATCCGCCAGCGCACCGGCATCGTCACCCGCACCCGCGCCTCCCGCGACGTGGGCGTCAAGGACCTCTCCCTCACGGCGGCCCGCGAGGCGATCGAGCGCTCCGGCATCGCCCTCGACACCCTCGACGCGATCATCGTCTCGACGATCTCCTTCCCCTATCCCACGCCGTCGCTCGCGACGCTGCTGGCCGGCGAGCTGGGGCGCCCCGACGTGATCGCCTACGACATCTCCGCCGCCTGCGCCGGTTTCGCCTACGGCATCGGCCAGGCCGACGCCTTGATCCGCTCGGGCAGCGCCCGGAACGTGTTGGTCATCGGGGCGGAGAAGCTCTCCGACTTCGTCTCCCCCACCGACCGTTCGATCTCCTTCCTGCTCGGCGACGGTGCGGGAGCGGCCGTGGTCGGGGCGAGCGAGGAGCCGCTGATCGGCCCGACCGTGTGGGGATCCGACGGCGACAACTGGAACACGATCCGCATGACCGGCTCCCTCGTGGACTTCCGCGACGGGACCGCCGAGTGGCCGACCCTCGAGCAGGACGGCCGCACCGTGTTCCGCTGGGCGGTGTGGCACACGGCCGAGAAGATCCGCGAGATGCTCGAACTGTCCGGGCTCGGTGTCGAGGACATCGACGTGTTCGTCCCGCACCAGGCCAACATGCGCATCATCGACGAGCTCGCCAAGCAGCTGAAGCTGCCCGAGTCGGTCGTGATCGGCCGGGACATCGCCGAGACCGGCAACACCTCAGCCGCCTCGATCCCGCTGGCGACCCATCGCCTGCTCGAGGAGGGCGCCGCGAAGAGCGGCGACGTGCTCGTGCAGTTCGGCTTCGGCGCGGGCCTCGCCTACGCCGGACAGGTGCTGATCCTCCCCTGACACCGTACCGCCGGTCCCGGGGCGAGGTCCGCTGTCGCCCCGATCACGACCCGCCGGTCACTTAGCGGCCCCTGCCGGGCGACCGCCTCCCGCGCGGGTAGTCTGTCCCCGCCACACCATCCGGAAACCTAAGGAGAACCCATGGCACACACCGAGAACGAGATCCTCGAGGGCCTCGCCGAGATCGTCAACGAGGAGACGGGTGTCGCCACGGAGGACGTCAAGCTCGAGAAGTCCTTCACCGACGACCTCGACATCGACTCGATCTCGATGATGACCATCGTGGTCAACGCCGAGGAGAAGTTCGACGTGCGCATCCCCGACGAAGAGGTCAAGAACCTCGCCACCGTCGGCGACGCCGTCAAGTACATCGCGGGCGCCCAGTCCTGACTCCCGCCCGACGCCCGGGACGGGTTCCGTCCCGGGCGTCGTCGTTCCCGCACTTCGCACCGGAGGTCTGAATGTCCGCAGCAAGCACCCGTGTCGCCATCACCGGCCTCGGCACCGTCAACCCGCTCGGCGGGGACGTGGCCTCGACCTGGGAGGCGGCCCTCGCCGGGACCTCCACCGCCCGCACCCTGGACAACGACTGGCAGGAGAAGTACGGCCTCGCCGTGAACTTCGCCTGCGAGGTGCGAATCGACCCCTTCGAGCACCTGTCCCGCCCCGAGGCGAAGAAGCTCGACCCCTCGGGCCAGTACGCGATGATCGCCGCCCGCGAGGCCTGGGCCGATGCAGGCACCCCCGAAGTGCCCGGTGAGCGCCTCGGCGTGGTGGTCGGCACCGGCATCGGCGGCGTGTGGACGATCCTGGACCAGTGGGACGTGGTGCGGGAGAAGGGCGCCCGACGGGTCAACCCCTTCACCGTGCCGATGCTCATGGCCAACTCCTCGGCCGCGCACATCGAGATGGACCTCGGCGCGAAGGCCGGGGCGCACACCCCCGTCTCCGCCTGCGCCTCCGGCGCGGAGGCCGTCGCCCTCGGCTTCGACATGATCCGCGCCGGCCGTGCGGACGTAGTCGTCGTCGGCGGCACCGAGGCGTGCGTGCATCCGCTGCCGCTCGCCGGCTTCGCGAACATCCGCGCGCTGTCCACGCGCACGGACGATCCCGCGACCGCGTCCCGTCCCTACGACGTGGACCGCGACGGCTTCGTGCTCGGCGAGGGCGCAGCCATGCTCGTGCTCGAGAGCGAGGAGCACGCCGCGGCGCGCGGCGCCCGGATCTACGGCTACGTCGCGGGCCGCGGGATGGCCTCCGACGCGTACCACATCTCCGCCCCGTCGCTCGAGGGCCAGGCCCGTGCCATGCGCGAAGCGGTCGCCGACGCGGGCCTCACCGCCGCGGACATCGTGCACGTCAACGCCCACGGCACCTCCACCCCGCTCGGCGACATCGCGGAGCTGAACGCGGTCTCCGCCGCGCTCGACGGGGTCACCGACCAGATCGTGGTCTCCTCGACCAAGTCGATGACCGGTCACCTGCTGGGCGGCGCCGGGGCCCTCGAGACGCTCTTCGCGACCCTCGCGGCGCACCACCGCATCGCCCCGCCGACGATCAACATCGAGACCCTCGATCCCGAGACGCCGATGGCGATCGCGCAGAACACGCCGGTCGAGCTGCCCCAGGGCGACGTCGCCGTGCTGAACAACGCCTTCGGCTTCGGCGGCCACGACGTGGCGGTGCTGGTCACTAGCGCGTGAGAGCGGCTGACGTCCGCTGACGGGCGCTCGCTCCCCTCTTCAGGGGGCGGGCGCCCGTCGCGCGTGCGGGCGGCGCGAGAACGGGGTGGCACGCCTGTCCGGCCACCGCCCCCGCATCGCCGGCCCGGGCGCAGCATTCGGCGGGAGGGGACGCTGCTGTCGTGAGGCCGAGCGGGAGACCGACCCGTCGGCCGTCGAGCCTCGTCAGCTCACGCGGTGCAGCCAGCGCATCGGGACGCCCTCGCCCGCGTGGCGGTAGATCTCGAGATCCTCATCCCAGGGCTCGCCCAGCGCGATGCCGAGCTCCCGCTGGAGCGCGAGCGGATCGTCGCCGGCACGCTCCATGCAGCCGCGCACGTGGTCCTCGGTGAGCACGATGTTCCCGGCGCGATCGGTCGCGGCGTGGTGGATACCGAGCTCGGGGGTGCAGGACCACCGTGCCCCGTCCACGGTGGCGGTCGCCTCCTGGGTGACCTCGAAGCGCACCTCGTGCATGCCGCGGAGGGCGCTCACGAGCTGGGCGCCGGTCGTCTCGCGGCCGCGCCAGGTCATCTCGGCGCGCAGCAGGCCGCGACCGACGGGCTGCTCCTCCCAGCGGAAGCGGGAGGGCACGCCGAGGACCCCGCTCGCTGCCCAGTCGATGTGCGGTGCGAGGGCTCGCGGCGCGGAGTGCACATACAGAACGCCCTGCGTCATCTCGTTCCTTCCGGTCTCCGATGCGTCTTCCCCACGTATCGAAGGTTCCGGTGTCCCACGCGAGAGCGGCGTGGCAGGGCGGAGTGCTCCAGGCCGAACTGCTCCGAGCTTAGAGGGTCTCCCTGATCTGGCGCAACGCCCTCTTCTTCACGGAGCGCTCGAGGCCGTCGATGTAAAGCTCGCCGTCGAGATGGGCGACTTCGTGCTGGATGAGGCGGGCGATGATCCCCTCGCCGGCGAGCTCGATCTCGTTCCCCTGGACGTCCGTGCCGACGCAGCGGGCGAACGCGGAGCGGGTGCGCGGGTAGAACAGCCCCGGCACGGAGAGGCAGCCCTCGTCGTCGTTCTGCAGCTCGTCGGAGAGCTCGACGATGACGGGGTTGAGGATGTGGCCGACCCGCTGGCGGTGCGTCGGCAGGTGCCAGGAGAAGGCGCGCAGGCTGACGCCGATCTGGTTCGCGGCGACCCCGGCACGGGCCTCGTCGTCGACGGTGTCCTCGAGATCGCGGACGAGGCGGCGGGTGGCGTCGGTGATCGTGCGGATCGGGTCGCAGGGGGTGCGCAGCACGGGGTCGCCGACGAGGCGGATGGAGCGGATGCTCATGCCTGCTCGGCCTCCGCGCCCAGCACCCGGTGGGTGACCTCGACGCCCGGGACGACGGTGCGCTCGACCGTGCAGCCGGCGGCGACGGCGCGAGAGAAGACCTTGACCACGGTCTGGATCTGCTCGGGCGTGAGGTCCTCGAGCGGGAGCTGCACCTGCTCCTCGATGCGGTGGTAGCGGTTGTCGGATTCGTCCGAGGTGCCGTGGGCCCACAGGCGCATCGGGAAGTCCTCCCCGAGGCGGCGGGCGAGGTTCACGTCGCTGGACATGCCGGCGCAGCCGATCAGCGCGAGCCTGAGCAGCTCGCCGGGGTTGATCTCGCCCTCGCCATGGCCGATGCGGATCTCGACGCCGCGCTGATTCCGGCCCACGAGGGTGCGGTGACCGGTTCGGTCGGCCCAGACGCTGCCGGGGCCGAAGTCCTCGGGCAGCTCGAAGGTGTCGTCGGGGACGGTGGGCATGGCGCTCCTCCAGGGTCGGGCGCGGGTGGCCTCCGTCGGGAGAGGCCCGGGCGCGCCGGGTGCTGACATGGGAAGAGCCCCGGATCTCTCCGGGGCTCTTCCTGCGTGGGCTCCCGCAGTTGGATTCGAACCAACAACCGTTCGATTAACAGTCGAGTGCTCTGCCGTTGAGCTATGCGGGATCGACCTGAAGGACTCTAGCAGGATCCGCGGGGTGCTCGCACCTCGTCACCCCGCTCCCACCGGGCTCTATGACGCATCTAACCCCGGTCCACGGTGGTCTCGGACGGCGCCGCGGCGCTCGCCTCGTCGAGGGCGAGGAGCAGGGGGTCGGTCGCGGCGTCCGGGTCGGTCGAGGCGCGGATGAGGAGCTCCGGCGCGATGGCGCGCAGCTCGGGGTGCGCGGGGGCGCCCTCGGGCCCGTCGGGGCCGCCGGCCGCTCCCGCGGGGGCATCGCCTTCCGCGCCGGAGGCGAGCCCCGCTCCGGCCGCTCCCCCGCCGCGCCGGGACACGCGATCCTCCTCGATGAGCTCGAGGAGGCGGTGCGCGGCGCGGCGGCCGTACTCGACGGCGGAGCGGCCGATCGCGGTCAGCGGCGGGCGGTGCATGCGGGCGAGCGGCGAGTCCTCGTAGCTCGCGATCGCGACCTGGTCGGGGATCGCGATCCCGCTCTCCTGCAGCACATGCGCTCCGGCGCGGGCCATCTCGTCGCTGTCCAGGACGATCGCGGTGGGCGGTGCGTCGGACGCGATGAGCTCGGTGACGGTGCGGGCCGCACCGACGGCGCCGAAGCCCGCCTCGTGCAGCGTCCCGGTGACGCCCCGCTCGGCGCAGACGGCGAGGAACGCGTCGTCGCGCTGGGCGGTGTGGTGGTAGCCGCGGGTGCCGGCGACGCGGGCGATGCGCTGATGGCCGAGGCCCGCGAGGTGCTCGACGATCAGGCGGGTGGCGAGGGCGTCGTCGACGTACACCGACGGGAGGGTGCCGTGGTGGCCGGGCCCGCCGATGACGAGGGCCGGGCGGCCGAGCTCCTCGAGCGCAGGGATGCGGGGGTCGTCGAGCTGCAGGTCGACCATCACGATCCCGTCGACGCGGCGCTGCGCGAACCAGCGGCGGTAGGTGTCGATCTCCGCCTCGACGGACTGGACGATCTTCATCTGCAGCGAGTAGTCCTGCGCGCTCAGCACGTCCTGCAGCCCGGCGGAGAACGCCCCGAAGAAGGCCTCGTTGCCGAGCACCTCGGCGGGGCGTGCAAGGACCATGCCGATGGACAGGACGGGCGCTCCGGCGAGGGCCCGGGCCGACGGGGACGGCTCCCAGTGCAGCTCACGGGCGATCTCGAGGATCCGGGCGCGCGTCGCGTCGGAGACGCCGGGGCGGCCGTTGACCGCGAGCGAGACCGCCGCGGAGGTCACGCCGGCCCGGGCGGCGATGTCCGCGATCGTGACGCGCTTCCCGCGGCCGCTGCCGCGCGGTGAGGGACTGCTGGGGGTGCTCATGGGTTCCTCCGGTGGTCCGGGTGGACAGAGGAACGGTCCTCGCCCCACCTGCCTACTTGAGCGCTACAGTAGCCCTCGGGCGACCTTCCGGCGAGGGCCATCCCGACCGATGGAACGACCCATCGTCACCGAGCCGTCGCAGCGCGGGAGCCGCCCGCCGGCCCGACCCGGGCCCGACCACCCTGCCGCTCCGCCCGAAGGACGATGATGTCTTCCCCCGCCCCCGCCGTTCCCCCGCGCTTCGGCGTCAACTACACGCCCCGCCGCGGCTGGTTCCACGCCTGGCTGGACCTGGATCCGGACGAGATCGGCGAGGATCTCGCGGCGATCGCCTCTCTCGGCGCGGACCATGTGCGTATCTTCCCGCTGTGGCCGCTGCTGCAGCCGAACCGCACCCGGATCCGCCCCCGAGGCCTCGCCGACGTGCGCACCGTGGTCGACGTCGCGGCGCGCGTCGGGCTGGACGTGGTGGTCGACGCGCTGCAGGGGCATCTCTCGAGCTTCGACTTCGTGCCGAGCTGGCTCACCTCCTGGCACCGACGGAACATGTTCACCGATCAGGAGGTGGTCGCCTCGACCGCCGCGCTCGTGCGGGCGCTCGGTGCGGCGCTCGCCGGGGCGGGGAACCTGATCGGTCTGAGCGTCGGCAACGAGGTGAACCAGTTCTCCGCCTCGAACCATCCCGATCCGGATCCGCTGACCGTCGCCGAGGCCGCGGAGTGGACGGCGACGATGCTCGGTGCCGCCCGCGAGTCGCTGCCGGCGGGCCTGCACTCCGTCGCGAACTACGACGCCGCCTGGTTCCTCGACGACCACGCGTTCACGCCCGACCAGTCCGCGGCCCTCGGCGACATGACCGTCGTCCACTCGTGGATCTTCGACGGCACCGGCCAGCGCTACGGCGGCCGCTCCTTCGAGACCGCGCACCGCGGCGAGTACTACCTCGAGCTCGCGCGCGGCTTCTCCCCCACCCCCGAGCGCCCCCTGTGGCTGCAGGAGTTCGGCGCCCCGCAGACCGTCCTCGACGAGGCGGACATCCCCTGGTTCGTCACCGAGACCATCGGCAACGCCCTCGACGCCCCGCAGCTGTGGGGCGTGACCTGGTGGTGCTCGCACGACGTCTCCCGCGACCTCGCCGACTCCCCGCCGCTCGAGCACACCCTCGGCCTCTTCGACGAGCACGGCCGGATCAAGCCCGCCGGCGAGGCGTTCCGCGACGCGATCGCGCGCGGCCGGGAGACGCCGACACCGGCGGCGCGGGGCCTGTCGATCGACTGGCCCGTCGGCCCGGAGCCGCTGCTGCGACGCAGCGCCGCCGCGCCGGGCGGTGCCGTGTTCGAGGCGTGGATGGCGGCGGCGAAGGCCGGGGAGCGGCCGACGATCCGCGTGGTCCGCGAGGCGGTCGAGCTCGCCGGCGGCGACACCCGCACGGGCGGCGCGGCCGCGACCCGTCACGTCGGCTGACCGGCCGCGGAATCCCTCACGTGGGGCGCCATCGGGGCAGGCCAGCGAGCCTCGGGATGGTAGATTTCCCTAGGCCCGTCGTGGGCCACGGCCCAGTAGCTCAGCCGGTCAGAGCAGCGGACTCATAATCCGTCGGTCGCGGGTTCAAGCCCCGCCTGGGCTACCTGACCTGCGGATCCTCGACCTCCGTGCCGTTCCGTGCACACCAGGTACGAGTTAAGTACGACTTATGAACGCTCCCATGTCACTTCAGGACGGAAGCAGCCACGTCGACGTCGACTCTCTTGCTGTCGACCTACGAGGCCCACGAGGTTGCAGGGTCATGCTCGATGACCGACATGCTGACCCGAGGATCGACGCGCGCGACCATGAGCTGTCGCTCCACCGTTCTGCGCAGCGTATGGAACGTGACCCACGGGAACCCGGCACGGTCGAGCTGGCGGCGCACCGCTTTGCGGGCTGCGGTCTGATCGGGAAGCCCGCCTCGCTGCGCGGGAAACACCAAGGCGGCTCCCGAAGATGCACCCTGGAGTTGAGCGTCCAGCGCTTGTCGCTGACGAGTCCGCAGCATCTCAGCCGGGGCAGGAGAAAGGGGGACAGTTCGCCTGCTCGAGTCGCGCTTCAGCATCGGCCTCCAGTCCCGAGTCTTCCCGGATCCCTACACTTGGCCGCGGACTCTCCAGAATGGGACTGGTGCGCCGATAAGTGACAGCTGGGCTTAGGCCGCCAGGCTGACGGTCGGGTTCATGATGGTCTCGTACTCGATAGGGGTCAATCGGCCCAGGCTGTCTGTCCTGCCGGCGGCGGCGTTGATAGGCCCGCTCGATCCAGGAGGGGGCACCTCCTGCTCGCGGGGGGGGATGATCGCGATCCGGAGCTCCTCGCGAGTGTGCGACCGCTTGCGGTCCAGGACGTTCTTCTGCAGCAGGGCGAAGAAGGACTCCATCGCGGCGTTGTCTCCGGCAGCACCGACTTTCCCCCTCGATCCGATCAAGTGGTGACGGTGCAGACCATGCGCGAGCATCCTGGAGCGGAACTGCTTGGGTTCAATGGGGCGATGCAACCTGCGATGTCGCCGCGGCGGATCACGGCATTTTCCAGGGCGTTCACTGCAAGTCGGGACTTCATTCTGGAGTTCATGGAGTAGCCCACGATCCGGCCCGAGAAGACATCCTTGACCGCGCAGAGATAAAGTTCTGCCCTCGCCATTCGGGTGCTCCGTGATATCGATCAGCCAGAGTCCGTTGACATCGTCAGCGGTGAAGTCTCGCTGGACGAGATCATCGTGCATTGGCGGGCCGGCCCGCTTGCCGTTCATGCCTCGCTTCTCCCCGAAAGCGGAGAACCACTGGTTGTCCCGGCAGATCCGCCATGCGGTCCGCCGACACATCACCTCGCCAGCATTCGCAGCTTCGTCGGCCAGCAGTCGGTACCCGAAGGTGTCAACGTCGCGGTGCGCGTCGAACAGAGCGTTGGCCCGGTAGGCCTCGACCAGTTCCGCCTCGGCGACCTGCTGTTTCCGCCAGCGGTAGTGAGGCCGGCGGGAGAGCTTCAAAACCCGCAGGGACACCGCGACGGGGATCCCGTCAGCGGCGAGCTCGGTCACGAGCGGGTAGAACCTCTTCCCGGCAGGCTTGTTCGGGAGAGGTAGGCCGCAGCACGGCGGAGGACCCCGTTCTCCTGCTCGAGCAGCCGGATCCGCTTGCGCGCTTCGCTCAGCTCGACCGAGTCCTCCCGGGTCTTGCCGGGCCTATTGCCGTCCTCGACGTCGGCTTGACGCATCCAGTTCGTCAGGCACGACTCGGAGATTCCGAAGTCACGCGCGATCTGGGAAAGCTCCTGGCCAGGTTCGCGGTTCCTCGCGACGCGGACGACGTGGTCACGGAACTCCTGGGGGTAGGGAGCAGGCATGATGCACATCCTTCCCTGCAACGCTTCTCAGCGCCACAGACCATGTGACACCTACCCGCGCATCAGTCCCTAGTTGCGAGAACACCGGTGGGCCGCCCTCGAGACGGGGACGGCCCACCGGTGTGGTGAGGCTCTAGTCGAGCGAGGCGCGGGGCACTAGCCCCCCCTGCCCGAAGACAAGATCCGCGAACCGACGGCCGATCTCCCGGTAGAGCACCGTGTCGGGGTGCAGTCCGTCCGGAAGTACATACGAGTCCACGTCGGCGTGGCCGAAGAGTTCACGGCCGTCCAGGTAGAACGTCCGCTCACCCGCGGGCCGTGCCTCGACCGCCGCGCGCAAATGCTCGCGAGAGTCCGCGAGGGTCAGCGCCCCCTTCGCGACATCTGCCACGTCGCCGTAAGCGAAGCAGCGCACAGTGCCGTCGTCCAGGATCTCCATGTCGGACGGGCCGGGTCGGTCTTCGTTGCCGGGCCACAGGATCGACGATGCGACCACGATAGGGATGTCCGGATGCGCACGGCGCACCGTGTCGAGGAAGCCGTGGACCCCAGGCACGAAGGTGCGCTGATCCATGGATCGTGCACCCACCATGTTGATGCCCACCTTCATCGTCAGGACATCCACGTCGGCGTCCGCGATCGCCTCGGCGACGAACGGATCCAGCATGCATTGGCCGGCCACTCCCAGACTCAGCAACTCCACGTCCGCCGCGTGAGCCGCGGCCACCGGCCATACGTCCTGGGGGCTCGACGCCTCCAGGCAATGGCTGATGGACGAGCCGTAGTGGATCCACCGGGGTCGCGCGACCTCGTCGGCCAGGGTGATGGGCTGATCAGCGGTGACGTCAACAATGTCGACCACCAGAGATTGCGGAAGCCACAAGGTGACGACCTTGGACCGCGCTGGAAGCCCTGGGACCCGGATGCCGCACGGCTTTCCCGCTGCTGAGATGATCGGCTCGCCGCCGTCGAGCGGCACCGAGACCGTGCCCGACGACTCAACAGGGACCGTCGCGTACGGCACGCCATCGATGTCCACTGCAAGATCCGCTACCCTGCCAGGGAGGTCGCCAAAGTCCACACGCCACAGGCGGGCAGTCAGCACGACCTCCTGCGCATCGGTGCGGAATTCCACGCGCACCCCGCTCGCCTGCGAGAACACGGTCCACAGGGATCGTTGACCGGGCGGGAACTGTGACCACGCCGCGCGGGGCAAGCGCAGCGGGCGCACCGCCCCGTCGACTTCGCTGGTATCAAGCTGTCCTGCGAGGCGGCACGTCCCGCCAGGAAGATCGAGGACCGTCATCACCGCACCGCCTGCGCATGCGCGCTGACGAAGGAGGCGGTGGTCTCCACCAGCAGCTCCCGATGCGGGACGGTGGCCCACCCGTGGTCGGCGTCTTCCACGATCCTGAGGTCCGCCTGGTCGCCCCACAGCTCGGCGTATCGGCGCGCGTACTCGACGGGGACGAAGTCGCTGGTGCCGTGCATGACCAGCGCCGGCCCGCCGTACTCCGCCGCCCGACCGTACGGGTCGAAGCTGGCCGCATCGTCGACCATCGCACGTCCCATCCGCATCCCAAGGAAGTCGAAGTAGCCGACCGTGTCGAGGGTCTGCAGGCTTCGGCCCTGAATGGTGCCCCCGCGGATCTCATCCACGAAGACCGCGGCGTTCGACCACAGCGAGAGCGACGCGATCGGAAGAGGTGACTCCGCTGCCACACAGGCGGCGATGACCGCGCCGAGGCTGAGTCCGCCTAGATGCAGTCCCGCAGCGGCGTCGACCTGGGGCAGGGCGGCGACGTCGGCGAGCACGGCATGCGCATGGCGGATGTCGCGTGTCACCGACGTGTCGAAGAACTCGCCGTCGCTCTCTCCATGCCCGGCACGGTCATAGGTCACAACGGTGCAGCCTCGTTCGACCAGTCCCCGGGCCACCTGCACCATGAAGCCGGAGAAGTCGATGCGGTTGCCCCCGAAGCCATGGAAGAGGACTGCTCCAGGCGTCGGATGCGGCGCGTGCTCGGGAGCGTGGATCGTTCCACGCAGCACAACACCGTCGACCTTGGTAGTGAGGGGGATCAACTTCATCAGGGTGGGGTCCTTCCGGGGACTGGTCGAATGGTCGAGATCAGGCGTCAGCGGTGACCAGGGAGTCCTCGCGCTCCGCCTCGACGTCGAACTCGTTGCGGGTCTGGTTGCGGAAGCCCCACCAGCCGATGCCGAAGCCGACCGCAGCGAAGATCGCGATGCCGATGTAGAGGCCGCGGGCGTTGTAGAGCAGGAGGGAGGGCGTCACGGCGGCGAGTCCTGCTGTCGCGAAGCGGGACACGGCGTAGATCGTGCCCTGAGCGGTGCCGCGCAACAGGGTTGGGAAGGACTCCTGCGTCCACACCTTCATGATGGTCTCGAAGCAGAATGCGCCGGCTACGGTGGCAAGGATCACCGATCCGAGGACGGTGACCGGCGTGAACCCGAAAACCACGGGAATCAGGTTGGAGCCGACGACCAGCAGTGCGCCCACCACGTACCCGGGCATGCGCATCTTGGTGTCGACGATCGACATGAAGCCCATCTGAGCGAGCACTGCGAGCGGCAGGCACACCATCGACCAGGTCGAGTACTGCTGGACCGTCATGCCGGCGTTGTTGACGGCCACATAGGTGCCGAAGCTGGAGGCGATCGACACGGCCATGGCGGCCAGGGCGTAGTAGAAGACGAGCGTGAGGAACGGCTGCCGTAGGGGGCTTTCACGAGATCCTTGAGCGACACATGGTCCGCGCGGATGGTGCGGACGCCAGCGTCGCGCTCAGCGCGGGCCGCGAGCCAACTGGGCGACTCGGGGATGGTCAGACGCAGCAGCAAGGTGATGAGCCCGACGAATCCGAACGCTCCGAAGATGATCTTTCCGCCGACCGGCCCTAGGGAACCGTACGCGATGGACAGACCGACCGCCATCGCGATGCCGAAGCCGCCGAGGATGTTCGAGAACACCAGGATCTTGCCTCGGTTGTGGTTCTCCGCCCACTCCGAGATGGTGGCCATCGCTACCGGCAAGTCTGCACCGACGCCCAGTCCGATGAGGCCGATGCCGAGTGCCATGGACGCGAAGCCGAGGGAGATGAACGGCGCCACGGAGCCGAGCACGATGATCGCGAGCGTCACGACGAAGACCTTGCGTCGGCCGTACCGGTCGCCGAGGCGTCCTCCTGCGAGCGATCCGATCGCCACCCCCAGGGTGAGGACGGAGGTGAGCAGGCCGATCTGGTTCCCGGTGAGTCCATCGGTGGACCCTTCGACAGCTTGGAACAGGACGAGCGCGATGCCGATGCCGGTCGTTGCGGCAGCGTCGACGAATGTGGCCATTCCACTGACGAGGCCAACCCACCAGGGGTTCGGCCTCCGCGTGGGAGTGGGGGTAGTGGACATGTTATAGATGCTCCTTTGCAATATTGTCACTGCACTTGTGGGGACCAGAAGGTCAGGCGCCTGTCGGCGCGGGTGGCTGACGCGTCGGCGTTGCCGGCGCGAAGGCCCAAGCAAGGAAGTCGATGGTCTCGACCACCTCGGGAAGGCGAGGGCTCGGGAACCAGTTCAGGTAGCCGTGCAGCATTCCGGGCGCCAGGTGGCTGGTTACCGGCACTCCAGCGGCCCGTAGGTCGCGGGCGAGCCGTTCCGACGAGCCGTTGAGGCTGTCCACCTCGGCGACGACGAGGCGGGTGGGCGGCAGACCTGTGAGAGGTTGGTCTCCGGGGTGCACCAACGACGGCCAGGGTGGGTCGTGTCCGGCGTACTGGGAGTTCATGCGCTCGATGTCATCGGCGAGGTGAAGCAAGCGGCGAGGTAGCGCTGACACCGCGTCCTCGGTGCCTTCGATGACGGCCGGGAGCTCGGCGTGATACAACCCGTAGACGAGCATGAGCCCGTCGGGAGGGGGGGCGGCGGAGTCTCGCAGCTGAAGTGCCGCCGCAAGTGCGAGGTTGGCTCCGGCGCTGGTGCCGCCGAGCATGATCCGGGCGTCGCCGGCCTGCCGAACCACCCATTCCCATGCGGTGAGCACGTCCTCGAGCGGCGCTGGAAAGGAGAGGTTCGGGGAGACGAGGCGGTAGTCGACTGACACCGCGCGAACGCCCGTCAGCGCGGCGAGCTCGGCGCAGACGGCGTGAGCCTCACCGTCGTCGACTGAGCCGCCTACGAACCCGCCGCCGTGGACCCACACGAGCCACGGTGCGCCCTCGCCCCGGTGTGCGTCGTACGTCACCACGGGCACGGACCGTGCACCGGCGGTGGCGGTGGTACGGGCGATGCTGACGCACGCGGGAGGGGTCCACGGCGCGGCTGGCTCAAGGAAGGCGGGCGGCAGCGGGGAGTCGTCGTCGAGGGCTGCAGCAATGGCCACTCGCTCGGCAAGCAGCGGGTGCAACCTCGTGGCCTCCGAGGTGATCGCCATCGTTTCGTCCCTTCGCCATTCCGGACTACCTTCCGTGCTAGACCGGTATAGCGAGACGCTAGCACGGTTTAGCCCCCGTTCCAAGAGTGCCGCGAGGCGGGCCGGTGACACCGGCGCTCAGTGCAGGTTCGCTACGCTCGCGGTGCCGCGATGGACGTAGGCCTAGGTGGCGCACTCGGGATGCGCACGACCGTCTCCCGAACGCCCGGATCCATGAGCATCGCGGCAGCCGTACGGCCGAGCTGCTCATGCGGGAGCGCGATCGACGACAGTGGCGGATCGGTCACGCGCGCGACGGCGCTGTCGTCGAACGAGACGATCGACACATCGGCCGGCACCGACAGGCCATGCGCCCGCAGCTCCTGGAGTGCACCCGCCGCCACATCGTCGTTGACACAGATCAGCGCCTTCACCGTCACACCCGACGCAAGAAGCTCTTCCACCGCCGCCCGACCGGCGGATACGTCCCATTCTACCGTCGCCAGCTTGCTCGCCAGGTTCACACCGGCCGCATCGAGCGCGGAGGCGATACCTGCGAGCCGGTCCGGAAGAGCCAACGGCGACCATCCATGCCACTGTCTGCCGCCGGTCACGCCCGCAGGGAACACCCCGATGAAGTGGATGCCGGAGGTGTGCCCCGCGTCGAGCAGTGCCTGCGCAGCGAATCTTCCGGCACCGACCTCGTCGGGGATCACCGCAGGGATCGCCACGTCCCCAGCGGGCACGCAGTTGACGAGCACCATTCCGGTTCCGGCAGGCACGGCGGGGACCTGGACCTCACGCGTGAACATCGACGCGTAGAGGATGCCGTCGACCTGACGATCAAGCAGGTTGTTGAGCAGGGACCTCTCGGTCCGCTCATCACCCTCAGTATCCACCGTGAACAAGAGCGCGCCGTGTGCGCGCAACTCGCGCTGGGCTCCACGTATAAGCGCGTTCGCGGTCGACGTGCTTGAAATGAAGTCCGACACCAGACCGACCGTGCCGGTCCTGCCCGTTCGCAGAGCCTTCGCGTTGAGGTTCGGTCGATATCCGAGCTCTTCAGCCGCCTGACGCACCGCCGCCACCGTCGCGGCCGAGATGCGCTGGTCCTTGCGCCCCGTCATGGCGAACGACGCGGCCGAACGCGAGACTCCAGCGCGTTCCGCGACCTCGCGCAACGTCACACGGCGACGAGAACCGGCGCTGGGCGTGCCCTGACTGGGCTCCCCTGCGTTGTCGTGAGGCGGCGTCGGCACGTGCACGAGTCTAACGCCGAGGCTCGGGGGTTCCTGAAGCACCAGCGTACCGATCAGCGTGTACGGCCACTCAACACGCGACCACATCTGCCGAGGTCGGCATGTCGGCTCCACGACGCTGGACCGTAATCGACGTTGCGATGGCCGCCGCACGTCCTATCCGGTCGAGGCTCCGGCCCTCCACCCGTTCGTCAAGACCGCGCCCAAGAAGGTCGTTGATCATCGCGGCCATGTACGTGTCGCCCGCGCCGACGGTGTCCACCACTTCGACCGGCAGCGCATCGACGTGATGTCGGGCACCCCGCGCGCCAAGTGCCGATCCTGAGCGTCCGCATGTGATCGCGCAGATGCGCACCCTGAGCAAGCACGGCGTCGATCACCTGATCGCAGTCCAGATCCGGGAAGAGCCACACCGCATCCTCGTCGCTGAGCCTGAGGGACTGACGCACGTGTAGGTTTCATATGATCTGTGGCGCTGGAGAGCGTTGCAGGGAGGGGCGTGCACCACACCTGCTCCCTATCCCCAGGAGTTCCGGGACGACGTCGTCCGCGTCGCGGGGAACCGTGAACCCGGCCAGAAGCCAGCCGGGGTCGCGAAGGACTTCGGGATCTCTGAGCCGTGCCTGACGAACTGGTTGCGTCAGGCTGATGTCGAAGACGGCGCCCGGCCCGCAAGGACCCGGAAAAAATCGACTGAGCTGCGCGATCTGCGTCGTCAGAACCAGCTGCTCGAGCAGGAGAACGAGGTCCTGCGCCGCGCCGCCGCCTACCTGTCCCAGGCAAACCTGGCGGAAGAAGTTTCTACCCGCTCGTGAGGGAGATCGCCGCCGACGGTATCCCTGTTGCGGTGTCCCTACGGGTCCTGAAGCTCTCCCCACAGCCCTACTACCGCGAGCGGAAACAGCAGGTTACCGAGTCCGAGCTGATCGAGGCCTACCGGGCGAACGCCCTGTTCGACGCCCACCGTGACGATCCCGAATTTGTGTATCGCGTCCTGGCCGGCGAAGCAGCGGAAGGCGGCGAGGAGATGTGCGAGCGGACCGCGTGGAGCATCTGCCGAGACAACTAGTGGTGGTCCGTGTTCGGGAAGAAACGCGGCAAGAACGGGAAACGCCCCGGTCCTCCGGTCCACGACGACCTCGTGGAGCGGGACTTCATAATCGACGACGTGAACGAGCTCTGGCTGACCGACATCACCGAGCATCTCACCGACGAGGGCAACCTCTACCTCTGCGCCATCAAGGACGCCTTCTCTGACCGGATCGCGGGCTACTCCATCAGCGGCCGAATGAAGGCCCGCCTCACGGTGAACGCCCTGAACAACGCGATTTCTCCTCGTCGCGACGCTGCCGGATACATCGTGCATTCGAGCCGAGTATTTCAGCTTCGCGCGCGAAGCCTCGTCCACGCCCTGAATTTCCATCACCTCATCGGATCGATGGGGAAAGTGGGTGCTGCCGGGGACAACGCCCCGATCGAGGCCTTCTTCGCCCCGCTCCAGAAAAACGTCCTGGACCGTGAGAGGTGGCGGACTCGAGAAGAGCTGCGGATCGCGATCATCACCTGGATCGAGCGGACCTACCACCGACGCCGCCGACAAGTCCGACTGGGCCGATTGACCCCCATCGAATACGCGACCATCATGAACCCGACCCTCGGCCTGGCGGCCTAACCCCAGCTGACACCTGATCGCGCATAAGTCCCTCGGCAATCCGTCGGTCGCGGGTTCAAGCCCCGCCTGGGCTACCTGGTCAGGGGCGACCCCGCAGCGGGCGCCACCCTCACGGTATGCGACGAGTACGCAGGAAACGCCGGTCAGTCCTCCGCCGCGCGCAGCGCCCGTCGGCGCCCCTGCACCTGGGCGAGTCGCGAGAGGATCTCCTGGTAGCGCTCGGCATCGGAGGGATCGGTGCGCTGCAGGCGCTGCTTGAGCACCGTGTACTCGCGGGTGATCGACAGCTCGCTGAGCCGGTCCAGCAGCGAGGTCGACAGCCGCTGCAGACCCGCCTCGTCGCGCGCCGGCAGGTCCAGGTTGGCGATCTCCACGATCAGCGGACGGATCGTCTCCCCCGCGATCTCGAGGACCTGCTCGAGGTAGCGCGCCGGATGCAGCGAACCGCCGACCGCCTCGGGGAGGGTGCCTGCCGCGAGCATCACGTCCCACACGCCCTGCAGCGCCGGGACGTGGAAGGCGTCATCGGGCAGCGCCTCGACCCGCTGCGCGTCCAGCAGCGTCGGGTACTGCAGCATCACGGCGAGGGCCTGGGTCTCCACCTGGCCCACCGGGTCGCGGGGACTGACCACGTCGGCGAGCCGGGCGCTGGGCAGCACCCGCTCCGCCCCGTCGGCCGCCGCCTGCCCTTCGCGTCCCGCACCCTCGTGCGCCTCTCCCCCGCGCCCGTCGGTCGCCGACGCCCCGGAACCGCGCCCCTCGCCGCGCGCCGCGTCGTGGACCGCGCGCAGCACCGTGCGCTCGTCCATCCCGAGCCATCCCGCGAGGCGACGCGCATACTCGGGCCGCATCGCCCGGTCCCGGATCCGCGCCACGACCGGCGCCGCCATGCGCAGCGCCGCCACCTGTCCCTCGACCGTGTCCAGGTCGACCTGGGCGATCGCCGAGCGGATCGCGAACTCGAACAGCGGCTTGCGGGCGGCGATGAGGTCGACGACCGCCTGGTCCCCACGCTCCATCCGCAGCTCGCAGGGATCCATGCCGTTCGGCTCGACCGCCACGTAGGTCTGCGCGACGAAGCGCTGGTCCTCCTCGAAGGCCCGCAGCGCCGCCTTCTGCCCCGCCGCATCGCCGTCGAAGGTGAACACGACCTCGCCGGCGAGACCGCGACCGTCGGTGTTGAGCCGCAGCCCGGAGGACGCGTTGGTGTCGCCCATGACCCGGCGCACCACCTTGACGTGCTCGGCGCCGAAGGCGGTGCCGCAGGAGGCGACCGCTGTCGGCACCCCGGCGAGATGCGCGGCCATCACGTCGGTGTACCCCTCGACGACGACCACCTGGCGCTGCGCCGAGATGTCCTTGCGCGCCAGGTCCAGGCCGTAGAGCACGGTGGACTTGTGGTAGATCGCGGTCTCGGGGGTGTTGAGGTACTTCGGCCCCTGATCCGACTCCAGCAGCCGCCGGGCCCCGAAGCCGATGGTGTGCCCGGTGATGTCGCGGATCGGCCAGATCAGGCGCCCGCGGAACCGGTCGTAGACCCCGCGCTGGCCCTGCGAGACGATGCCGCTCGCGGTCAGCTCCGCCTCGGTGAATCCGCGGCCGCGCAGGTGGGACGTGATCGCGTCCCAGCCCTCGGGGGCGAAGCCGACGCCGAAGCGCTCCGCGGCGTCCCGGTCGAAGCCGCGCTCGGCGAGGAAGCGGCGACCGACCTCGGCGGCGGGTGTGGCGAGCTGCTCGCGATAGAACTCCTCGGCGATCGCGTGGGCGTCCATCAGGCGGCGGCGCGTGCCGAAGTCGGGCCGGTCTCCGCCCTTGCCGTCGCCCTCCTCGTAGTGCAGCTGGACGCCGTAGCGGCCTGCCAGCATCTCGACCGCCTCGACGAAGCTCAGGTGGCTGATCTTCTGCACGAAGGAGATGACATCCCCGCCCTCGCCGCAGCCGAAGCAGTGCCAGTGCCCGAGCTGCGGGCGCACGTTGAAGGAGGGGGTCTTCTCGTCGTGGAAGGGGCACAGGCCCTTCATCGAGCCGATCCCCGCGGTGCGCAGCGTGATGTGCTCCCCCACGACCTCGTCGAGGCGGGCGCGCTCGCGCACCAGCTCGACGTCGCTGCGACGGATCAGACCCTGCGCCACCCGCTCAGAGCTCCGAGCCGAGGCCGGGCAGCGGGGTATCCGCGGCGGTGACGTGGGTGACCTCCCGGTCGAAGAGCGCCTCGTGGAGTCGGCGCGCCGTGACGTCGGTGTAGGAGGCGATCTGGTCGACGACCACCCGGCGGCGGGCGTCGTCGTCCTCCGCCGCCTCCCACAGCTCGGCGAACAGGGGGCTGAGATGCGTCGTCCCGGTGTTCCACAGCTGCGCGTAGAGGTCCCGCAGGATCTCCTCCTGCGCCTCGTAGACCGGCTGCTGCGAGGCGGAGGACATGACGTAGGCGGCCGCGAGACCCTTGAGCACCGCGATCTCGAGATGGGTCTCCTCGGGCACGATCACGTCCCCGCGGTACCGGGACAGCGGGGCGGTACCGTGCTCGGCACGGGTCGCCGCGATCGCCGACCGGGTGAAGCGGCCGATCAGCTGGCTGGCCATGTCCTTGAGCGCGGCGGCCGAGCGCATCGTGCCGGAGAAGTCGAGCATCCAGTAGGGCTCGGCCTCGAGCCGGCCGAGCGCCTCGTCGAGGGCGTCGAGGGACTCGCCCGGCATGTACCAGTCCTGGACCACGTACAGCGCGGCGGCCCGCTCCATCGGGTCGTGCAGGGCGCGCAGGTCGAGGGTCCCGCCGGTCACGGCGTCCTCGACGTCGTGCACGGAATAGGCCACGTCGTCGGCCAGGTCCATCACCTGCGCCTCGAAGCACTTCCGGCCCGGCACCGCCCCGACCCGCGCCCACTCGTAGACGTCGAGGTCGTCGGCGTAGGCGCCGAACTTCGGGGAGGCCGGGTCCGGGCCCTGCCCGCGGGTCCACGGGTACTTGATCGCCGCATCGACCCCGGCCCGGGTGAGGTTCAGGCCGTAGGGACGGTCCTCCCCGATGACCTTGGGCTCGAGCCGGGTGAGCAGGCGGAGGGTCTGCGCGTTGCCCTCGAAGCCGCCGAAGTCCGCGGCGAGGGCGTCGAGCACCTTCTCGCCGTGGTGTCCGAAGGGCGGGTGGCCGAGGTCATGGGAGAGACAGGCGGCGTCCACGACGTCGGGATCGCAGCCGAGCTCCGCGCCGATGTCCCGGCCCACCTGGGCGACCTCGAGGGAATGCGTGAGGCGGGTGCGGGAGAAGTCGTTGGACCCGGCGCCGAGCACCTGGGTCTTCGCCCCGAGCCGGCGCAGCGCCGAGGAGTGCAGCACCCGGGCCCGATCGCGCTGGAACGGCGTGCGGGCCTGCGACTTCGGCGCCTCGGGCGCCCAGCGCTCGAGATCCGCGGGGGTGTAGCCGGGCGGCGGGGTGGGGGCGTCGACGGCGGCCGACGCGGTCAGGTCCACGCTCATCGGCTCAGCCCCCCGAGATGTCGAGCTCGGCCTCGTGGAGGCGGGCGCGGTGCTCGTCGGAAAGCTCCCGGGAGTCCATCCAGCCCTCGGGCACCGTCGCGTTCCGCCCGTGGCCGGCGCGGCCGCGCGGCCCCTCGACGGGGGCACCCGGATAGGGGGCGTCGAGGTCCAGCTCTGCGAGCTTGGCGTCGAGATCGGCGAGGGAGTCCATCGCCGTCAGCTGCCGGCGCATCTCCCCGCCCACGGGGTAGCCCTTGAAGTACCAGGCGACGTGCTTGCGCAGGTCGCGCACGCCGCGGCCCTCGTCCTCGTAGAACTCGACGAGCAGCTCGGCGTGGCGGCGCACGATCCGGGCGACCTCCCCGAGGCCGGGCCGGACCCGCTCCTCGCTGCCCGCGAAACCGGCTGCGAGGTCACCGAACAGCCACGGGCGGCCCTGGCAGCCGCGGCCGACGACGACCCCGTCGGCCCCCGTCTCGTCGACCATGCGCAGGGCGTCCTCCGCGGACCAGACGTCGCCGTTGCCGAGCACCGGGATGTCGGTCACCGTCTCCTTGAGATCCGCGATCGCGGTCCAGTCCGCGGTCCCCGAGTACTGCTCCTTGACGGTGCGGCCGTGGAGGGTGATGGCGGCGGCGCCAACCTCCTGCGCGATCAGGCCCGCATCCCGGTAGGTGAGGTGGGCGTCGTCCACGCCCTTGCGGGTCTTCACGGTGACCGGCACGTCCCCGGCGGCGTCGACCGCCGCGCGGAGGATGCGGGTGAACAGCTCGTCCTTCCAGGGCAGCACCCCGCCCCCACCGCGCTTGGTCACCTTGGGGACCGGGCAGCCGAAGTTGAGGTCGATGTGGTCGGCGCCGTCGCGCTCGAGGATCATCTCGATCGAGCGGCTGACGACCGCCGGGTCCACGCCGTACAGCTGCACCGAGCGGGGCCGCTCGCGGTCCGCCATGCGCAGCAGGCGCCAGGATTCCCGATGGTCCTCGAGCAGGGCCCGGGTGGTGACCATCTCGGTCGGGAAGAGACCGCCGTCGTCCGCGCTGTGGAGCGCGCCGAACTCGCGGCAGAGCACGCGGAAGGCCATGTTGGTCACGCCCGCCATCGGCGCGAGCATCACCGGGGTGTCGACGGTGAGACGACCGATCCGCAGGGGTCGCCGAGCGCGCTCCGGGCCGGGGGCGGCCTCGGCGGAGGTCGCGGCGGGAGCGGCGGGCAGGGAGTCGGTCAGCGTGGTCATCGTCCTGGGATTCTCCCACCCCGCGGGCCGCTGCGGGAGGAGCGAGGGGGTGATGTGCATCAGCCGGCGATGGGGAGGGACGTTCCGGGGCCTCGGTCCCGTCGGGCGTCCCCGTGCCGGTGGACAATGGAGCACGGAGCCGTCCCCTCCCGGTCGGCACCGACCGAGCGAAGGGAGTCCCGCCATGACCGCGACCGAGCTCCGAGATCCCCCGAGGCTGGGCGTCCTCGCCCAGATCGACAGCGCGCAGCTCGACGACGGGCGCGACCTGATCCTGCTCGCCGAAGAGCTGGACCTCGACGTCGCCTACCTGCGTGTGCGCCATCTGCAGGATGCCTCGCCCTCCCCGCTCCTCGTGCTCGCGGCTCTTGGACAGCATGCGCGCCGCATCGAGCTCGGCACCGCCGTGATCCCGCTGCGCTTCGAGAACGCGGGCCGCCTCGCCGAGGACCTCGCCACCGCCGATCTGCTCCTCGGCGGTCGGCTCCGGGCGGGACTCGGCTCCGGCTACTCGGCGCACGACGCGATCTACGCGCGCGCCTTCGGCGCCCTCGCCGCCGACCGCGCCGACCACGTCGACCGGGTGCTCCAGGACCTGCTCTCCTTCGTGGACGGGGAGATCGTCGCAGGCGCCGACGCCCATATCGAGGGGGTCGATCCCGGCACGCCGCTGCGCGTCCAGCCGCAGGTGCCCGGGCTGCGTCGCCGTCTCGCCTATGGCGCGGCGAGCCCCGCGCGGGCTGCGATGGCCGGACGGGCGGGCCTCGGGCTGCAGCTCGCGACCATGGCGCCCGACGACGGCTCGGGCCGCTCCTTCGAGGTGCTGCAGCTCGAGGCGCTCGAGGCCTATCGGGAGGCGTCCCGCGCGGCCGGTCACGGCGAGGGACACGTGATGGTCTCGCGGCAGATGGTGCCCGTGGAGACGGAGGAGGAGCTCGAACGCTTCGTCTCCCTGCTACCCCGGGAGCGCGCCGCGTCGCCCGCCGTCCTGGCGGAGCACCGGGCCCCGGAGATCGGCGGGCACGCGGCGGTGTTCAGCCAGGTCGTGGTGGACGAGCCCCTCGCCGTCGCCCAGGCGCTGCTAGCGGACCCGGTGGTGCACGCGGCCGACGAGATCGCGCTGGTGCTCCCCGTCGGCGCTCCGGCGGAGGACCAGCGCCGGGTGCTGCGGGCCTTCGGCACGCTGGTCGCCCCGCATCTGCTGGCCGCGATCCTGTGACCGGGACCGGTCGGCGCTCGCGGCGCGCGGGCGGCGGCCTACCGGGCGGTCTTCCGCCGAGAGCGGAGCGACGCTCCCCCGGCCCGCCGCCGACGTAGTCTCCCGGCATGGACCGGCACCTCGACCCGCTGCTGCGGGAGCTGATGGGGGCGGAGCTGCGCGCCGAACGGCATCGTCAGCGCCGCACCCTCGCCGAGGTCGCCGCGGCGGCCGGGCTGTCCATGCAGCACCTCTCCGACGTCGAGCGGGGGCGGAAGGATCCGTCCTCGGAACTGCTCGCCGCGATCCTCGGCGCCCTCGGGATCGACCTGCCGCTGCTCCTGCTGCGAGCGGCCGACGGCGCCCTCGTCGGTGCCACGGTGCTCGAGCTCCGCTCGACTCCGCGCGCCTCGACGCTCGCCCCCGGGCCCGCCGGCCTCCACGGAGCGGGAGGCCGGGCGGGCGGCTCCCGGGTCAGGCTGCTCGCGGCCGCCTGAGCAGCACCTCGTCGGCCAGCCCGTAGGCGACCGTCGCCGCGGCATCGAGGACCCGTTCGCGCTCGAGGTCCTGCCGGACCCGTTCCGAAGTCTGTCCCGAGTGCTCGGCGATCAGCGACTCGAGGATCCCCCGCAGCCGCTTGACCTCCTCGGTCGCGAGGATCAGGTCCGGCACCGCCCCGCGGCCCTGCGCCTCCAGCGGATGGAGCACCACCCGCGTATGCGGCAGCACCCAGCGCATCCCCGGTGTCCCCGCGGCCAGGAGCAGCACCGGCGCCGCCACGACCTGGCCGATGCATGTCACCGCGATGCGGCTGCGCACGTAACTGAGCGTGTCGTAGAGGGCGAGGACGGCCTGGACGTCGCCGCCGGAGGAGTTGAGGTAGAGGTGGATCGGAGCGTCGGCGGCATCGTTCTCGAGGTGCAGGATCTGCGCGATCACGGTGTTCGCGACGCCGTCGTCGATCGGCGTGCCGATGTAGACGATGCGGTCGCTGAGCAGTCGGGAGAAGACGTCGGCGCTGCGCTCGGCCCCGGTACGGGTGCGCTCGATCACCGACGGGATCGTGTAGCCGCTCATCGTGCACCGCCGATCCCTGCCGGGCGGCTGCCCGCGCCGGGCAGACCGAACGGCAGGATCTCGCGGACGTCAGAGACCACGTGATCGGCGAATCCGTAGGCGACCGCGCCCTCGGCATCCCAGATCCGGTCGCGCTCGGAGTCGCGGGCGATCGTCTCCTCGCTCTGCCCGGTGCGCTCCGCGGTCAGACGGATCAGCAGGTCGCGGTTCCGGCGCAGGTCCTCGGCCTGCAGCTCGATGTCCGCAGCGCTCCCGCCGAAACCGGCCGAGCCCTGATGCATGAGCACCTGGCCGTGCGGCAGCACGTACCGCTTCCCGGGGGTGCCCTGGGTGAGCAGGAACTGCCCGGCGCTGTAGGCCATGCCGAGCGCGACGGTGCGCACATCGCAGGGCACGAGATCCATCAGGTCGCCGATCGCGAGCATGGCCGGGACCAGGCCGCCCGGCGAGTTGATGAGCAGGGTGATGTCGGTGCTCGGGTCCTCGGCGGCGAGGAGCAGGAGCCGGGCGCTCAGGGCGGCGCCGTTCTCCTGGTCGAGCTCCCGGTCCAGCAGGAGCACCCGCTGGTGCAGGAGGTGGGCGGTGGTCAGGGATGAGGCGGACGCGGCCGACGCGGTCTGCGGATCGGCCGATGGTTGGGCGAGAGATGCTGTGGTCATGCCATCAGCCTCCGCCGCGCACCGCCCGGCTGGGGCGTTCTCCGTCGGGAGCTGATCAGCTCTGTGCGGAGCCGCTCAGAGCGGAGCAGCCCGGCGCGCCTCGCGTGCGCGGGCACCCGCCCCCCGGGTCCGCCCTGCTCAGCCGCCGACGAGGCGCCGCCGCAGCTCCGCGTCCACGAGCACGCTGACGTGGTCGCTGATCTGCTCGGCGGTGCCGATCCCCGGCCGGAGCGCGCGGACGGCGGGATCGGTGATCGTCTCCGCGAGCAGCTCCGGGAGCCCGCGCAGGCCGATGTGGGGGCGGTCGAAGAACGGCTCGGTGGCGGGGTCGAGGGTGGGCAGGCGGACCCGGCCCTGCACCGCGGCGAGCAGCTCGATCGCCGCGGTGAGCGCCTGCTGGCGGGTGCGCCAGTCCGGTGCGCGCAGCGCCTCGAGCGCCGTGCTGCGCAGCGCACCGCCACCCGGCAGCGCGGCGGCGGACCGGGCGAGCCACTTGCCGTAGGGCGCCCAGCGCCGATGCAGCAGATGCGCCAGATGGAGCAGGGTGCGGACATGACGTGCGGCGATCACCGCGGACCCGTCGTCGTCCCCGCGCAGGCCCGCGCGCCCCACGTCCGGCAGCTCCTGGCCGATGCGGGTCCAGTCGGCGCCGATCGCATAGCGCCGCACGTCCTCGGGGTATCCGGCGAGCCGCTCGCGGATCCGCGTGATGACCCCGGTGCCGTCGTGGAAGACCGGTCCCGCGGTGACCTCGAGGGCCGCCTGGCCGGTCAGCTGCAGCCAGTCCGTCAGGTCGGCGGGCTCGGGGCCCGCGAGCCGCTGCGGAAGGATCCCCGTGCGCGAGGCGGCGAAGTCCGCTGCCGCGGCGACCTCGGCGCGCTGGCGCACGACCGGGTCCCAGGTGGTCGCGAAGCGCACCGGACGATCGCGCCAGCTCGCAGGCAGTTCCCGCTCGAGCAGGGCGTCGACCTCGGAGGCCGCGCCGTCCTCGACGAGCAGGGTGAGCCGCAGCCCCCAGTCGTGATCACGGGACTGCGCGTCGTCGAACCCCAGCACGTCCGAGCCGGACCCCAGTCGCGCCGCGGCGTACGGAACGCCGGGCATCGACCGCTCGAGCAGGGGCGCGACCACCTGCTCGTGGTAGGCGGCGGACAACGCGAGGCCGGGGCCGTCACTCATGGGAGCACTGTGCCACGTCGACGCCACCCGAGCCTCGCGAGCGGGCCGGCCTCAGGCGCCGACGAGGCGCTCCGCAAGGTAGGACTCGACCTGGTCCAGCGCCACGCGCTCCTGCTGCATGGTGTCGCGCTCACGGATCGTGACGGCCTGGTCCTCGGCGGTCTCGAAGTCCACCGTGATGCAGAACGGGGTGCCGATCTCGTCCTGGCGGCGGTAGCGGCGACCGATCGCCTGGGTCACGTCGGTCTCGACGTTCCAGCGCGCACGCAGACGGGAGGCGAGCTCCTCCGCGCGGGGCACCAGGTCCTCGCTCTTGGACAGCGGCAGCACCGCGGCCTTGACCGGCGCGAGGCGCGGGTCGAGGGCGAGCACCGTGCGGGTGTCGACCCCGCCCTTGGCGTTGGGGGCCTCGTCCTCACGGTAGGCGTCGACCAGGAAGGCCATCATCGAGCGGGTCAGGCCGAAGCTGGGCTCGATGACGTACGGCGTGTAGCGCTCGTTGGCGGCCTGGTCGAAGTACTGCATCTTCGTGCCCGAGCCCTCGGTGTGGCTGCTCAGGTCGAAGTCGGTGCGGTTGGCGATGCCCATCAGCTCGCCCCACTCGCTGCCCTGGAAGCCGAAGCGGTACTCGAGGTCGATGGTGCCCGCCGAGTAGTGAGCGCGCTCGTCCTCGGGGACGTCGAAGCGGCGCATGTTGTCGGGGTCGATCCCGAGGTCCACGAACCAGTTCCAGCAGTCCTCGACCCAGGCCGCGAAGTGCGCGTCGGCCTCGGCCGGCGGGGTGAAGTACTCGATCTCCATCTGCTCGAACTCGCGCGTGCGGAAGATGAAGTTGCCGGGGGTGATCTCGTTGCGGAACGCCTTGCCGACCTGGCCGATGCCGAAGGGGGGCTTCTGGCGGGAGGCGGTGACCACGTTGAGGAAGTTCACGAAGATGCCCTGCGCGGTCTCGGGGCGCAGGAAGTGCAGTCCGGCCTCGCTGTCGACCGGGCCGAGATAGGTCTTGACCAGGCCCGAGAACTGCTGCGGGTCGGTGTACTCGCCGCGGGTGCCGCAGTTGGGGCAGGGAACCTCGGCGAGGCCGCCCTCGGGCGCACGGCCCTTCTTCTCGGCGAAGGCCTCGAGCAGGTGGTCCTCGCGGAAGCGGTTATGGCAGCTCCTGCACTCGACCAGCGGGTCGGTGAAGGTCGCGACGTGGCCGGAGGCCTCCCACACGCGCTTGGGCAGGATGATCGAGGAGTCCAGGCCCACCATGTCGCCGCGGGAGCGCACGAAGGTCTGCCACCACTGCTTCTTGATGTTCTCCTTGAGCTCGACGCCGAGCGGACCGTAGTCCCAGGCGGAGCGGGTGCCGCCGTAGATCTCACCGGCCGGGAACACGAAGCCTCGCTTCTTGGCGAGGGCGATGACGTTGTCCAGCGTGCTGGCGGGGGCCTTGGCCACGGGGAGACTCCTGGTGACGGGGTGGATTCGAACCAGGCCAGCATAGCCAGGGCCGTGCTGTGACGGTGCGCACCCCTTACCCCGCCGACTTGCCTGCGGCCCCGCCCGATGGTGAGAATGATTGTCATGTCCTTCGTGCCTGCGCTCTCCCGACGCTCCCTGCTCTCCCTCGCCGTCCTCGGCGGGGGCGCAATGACCCTCGCCGCTTGCGGCGGAGGCGGGGAGTCCGGGGACGGCACCCCGGTGGTCGTGACCTCGAACTACCCGCTGCGTTTCCTGGTCGAGCGGATCGGTGGCGATCGCGTCACCTCAGTGGACTTCGCCACGCCGGGGGCCGACGCCCACGGGCTCGAGCTGTCCGTGCGCCAGGTGATGCAGGTGCAGGAGGCGGCGCTCGTGCTGCAGATTCCCGGTTACCAGACCGCGATCGACGACGCGATCGCGAGCGGGCCCGGCGACAACGTGCTGGACGTCTCCCAGGTCGTCGACCTGCTCGTCACCGAGCTCGGCGACACCGAGGCCGAGCACGAGGGCGAGAGCGCCGAGGAGCACGCCGACGACACCGCCTCCGACGCCGGCGGGGAGTCGACCGAGGAGGATCACGAGGGGCACGACCACGGCGGCACCGACCCGCACCTGTGGCACGACCCGCTGCGCATCGCCCAGATCGGCGATGCCCTCGCCGAGCGGCTCGGCGAGCTCGACGCGGAGGGCGCTGACGATTACACGGAGCGGGCCGCCGCCCTGCGCACCGAGCTCGAGGCCCTCGACGCGGAGCTGGCAGAGTCCTTCGGCGCCGTCGCGGGGACCCGGACCTTCATCACCAGCCATGCCGCCTACTCCTATCTCGCCGCTCGCTACGACCTGCACCAGGTGGGCATCTCCGGCATCGACCCCGAGACCGAGCCCTCCCCGCAGCGGCTGCTCGAGCTGGAGAAGGTGATCGAGGCCGAGGGCGTCACGACCGTCTTCTTCGAGACGACCGCCTCCCCCAAGGTCGCGCAGACCCTCGCGGAAAACGTGGGGATCACCAGCGAGGAGCTCGACAACCTCGAGACGCAGCTCTCCGAGGACGCCGACTATCCTCAGGTGATGCGCGATAACGCCCGGAAACTCGTGGAGAGCTGGCAGTGAGCGCCGGCTCCCCGGCCGACATCTCAGCGACCGGCACCACCCCGCTGGCCGCCCCGGCCGACGCCCCCGTCCTCGAGGTCGCGGACGCGACCGTCGTGCGCGGCGGGCAGCGCGTGCTCGAGGACATCTCCCTCTCGATCCGCGCCGGGGAGCGGGTGGCACTGCTCGGCGCCAACGGCTCCGGCAAGTCGACGCTGCTCCGCGCGATCGTCGGCGTGCTCCCCCTCGAGTCCGGCCGGGCACGCCTGTTCGGCCGGCCCGTGCGGGACGGCCGCGCGCACGACGCGATCGGTTACGTCCCGCAGGACTCCGCCGAGGCGGGATCGATCCCCTCGACCGCCCGCGAGACCGTCGCGACCGGCCTGCTCGGGGCGCGCCGCTGGTCCGCCCGCAGCCGCGACCCGCGGGTGATGCGCGCCCTGGAGGCCGTCGGGCTGCCGCACCTCGCGGACCGGCCGATCACCCGCATGTCCGGCGGCCAGCGCCGCCGGGTGATGATCGCCCGCGCCCTGGTGCGCTCCCCGCGACTGCTCGTGCTCGACGAACCCTTCGCGGGAGTGGACCTCCCCACCCAGGAGATCATCGCGGGGCTGTTCCGCGAGCTCGCCGCCCAGGGCACGACCCTGCTGGTCGTCCTGCACGAGACCGGCCCGCTCGCCGACGACCTCGATCGGGTGATCGTCCTGGACCACGGCCGCGTCATCCACGACGGGGCCGAGACCGCCCAGCTGCCCGTCGACTCGAGCCACGACCACCCCGCGCTCCCCGACGCCCACGCCGACTGCCTCGGACAGGAGATCCACCCGGCATGATCTCCCCCCTCGACATCCTCACCTCGGACCTGCTGCGCTACCCGCTGATCATCGCGGTGCTCATCGGGCTGACCGCCCCCGTCGTTGGCACCTACCTGGTGCAGAAGCGGCTGTCCCTGCTCGGCGACGGCCTCGGCCACGTGGCGCTCACGGGCGTCGCGGTCGGCTGGCTCGTCGGTGCCTGGACCGCCGCCTCCCCCGCGGATCTCCTCGCCATCCCCGGCGCCCTGATCGCCTCCGTGCTCGGCGCGGTCGCGATCGAGTACGTCCGCGAGATCGGGCACACCAGTCGGGACGTCGCCCTCGCGATCCTGTTCTACGGCGGCATCGCCGGGGGCGTGGTGATCATCCAGCTCGCCGGCGGCACCTCCCAGAACCTCATGGGCTACCTCTTCGGATCGCTCTCCACCGTCACCGCCCCCGACGCCGTGATCGCCGTGGTCCTCGCCGTCGTCGTGCTCGGCATCGGCGTGGGTCTCTCGGGGCTGCTCTCCGCGGTCACCGGGGACGAGGAGTTCGCCCGCGCCTCCGGCCTGCCGGTGCGGCTGGTGAACGTGCTGATCGCCCTAATGGCGGCACTGACCGTCACCCTCTCGATGCGGATCGTCGGCGCACTGATGGTCTCGGCGCTGATGATCGTGCCCGTCGCCGCGGCCCAGCAGCTGGTGGTCGGCTTCGCCCGCACCATGCGCACCGCGATGGTCATCGCCGTGGTCTGCGCTCTCGGCGGACTGCTGCTCACGGTGTACGTCGACCTGCCGCCGGGCGGGGTCATCGTGCTGCTGACGATCGGCGTGTACATCCTCGCGCTCAGCACGCGGGCGATCATCCCCGGTCGCGGACCGCGCCTTCCAGACCTCGACCAGGTGCCTTCTGACCAGGAGACCCGCGCAACGACCTGACGCATCGCGGGCGTCGGTCAGCTCACCAAGAATGGAGGTCCGGGGCCCGATGGCGCACAATCGATCCATGCAACGGAACACTCGCCAGCGCGCCGCGATCCTCGAGACGCTCTCGCAGCTGGACGACTTCCGCAGCGCCCAGCAGATCCACGAGCAGATGCGCACCGACGGCGAGACCGTCGGCCTCGCCACGGTCTACCGGACGCTGCAGGCGCTCTCGACGGCGGGCCGGCTCGACGTGCTGGTCGCCGCCGACGGAGAGTCGCTGTACCGCCAGTGCGAGGACTCCGGGCACCACCACCACCTGGTGTGCCGCGAGTGCGGGAAGACCGTCGAGATCACCGACCCCTCCCTCGAGGCCGCGATGAGCGCGATCGCCCGCGAGCACGGCTTCACGGACCTCGACCACACGCTCGAGGTCTTCGGGCTGTGCGCCGAGCACGCCGCCACCGCGACGGCCGAGGTGACGCAGGCGGCCAAGGACGGCGCGGCCGCCGACGGAGGCCCCCGCGCATGATGGACTGGGTGCAGTCGCTGCCGCTGCTGCCCGCGATCGGGTTCCTGTACGTTGTGATCTGGTTCCGGGCCGGCGGCACGTACCTGCTCGGCCGCGGTGCGCGCCGGGCCGCCGATCGCGGCAGGGTCGCCACCTTCCTCTCCTCCGAGCGTGTCGTGCACGCGACCGGGATCGTGAACCGCTGGGGCGCCCCGGTGGTGGCTCTGAGCTTCCTCACCGTCGGCTTCCAGACCGCCGCCAATGCCGCGGCCGGACTGACCGGGATGCCGCTGCGCCGCTCTCTTCCGGCGCTGGCGATCGGCGGTCTGGCCTGGGCGTTCATCTACGCCACCGTGGGCCTGGTGGTCTTCGCCGGCTGGGTCGAGCTGTTCCTGCGCTCGCCCTGGGCGGCGGTGGCCGTGCTGGCCCTGCTGGTGCTGCTCGTCGCCCTGCTGCTGCGGCACCGACGGCGGACCGGGGGCCTGATCGCTCCCGTCCCCTCGACGGAGTCGGATACGGCGGCTGTCGAATCAACCACGAAGTCGGCCGTCGAGGCCGACGCCGGCGACCGCGCCTGACCTCTCGGCAACCGCCCCGCCGAACCGCGCGCTCAGAGGGTCGGCGTTCAGACCGTCGGCGACGCCTCCGGCACGTCGACGGCCCCGCCGTAGCGACGGTCGCGCCGGGCGTAGTCGGTGATCGCCCGCCACAGCACGCGACGGTCGACGTCCGGCCACAGCTCGGGCACGAAGACCATCTCCGCATAGGCGGACTGCCACAGCAGGAAGTTCGAGGTGCGCTGTTCGCCGCTGGTGCGCAGGAACAGGTCGACATCGGGCATGTCGGGGTCGATGAGGTGACGGGCGAGGGTGCGCTCGGTGATGCCGGAGCCCTTCAGCCGCCCGGCACGGGCCTCCTCGGCGATCTCCCGCACGGCGTCGACGATCTCGGCCCGGCCGCCGTAGTTCACGCACATGTAGAGCGTCATGCGGGTGTTGCCGCGGGTGAGCGCCTCCGCCTCCTTGAGCTCCTTGATGACGCTGCCCCAGAGCCGCTGCTCGCGGCCGATCCAGACGATCCGCACGCCCCAGGAGTTCAGCGTGTCCCGCTGGCGGCGCAGCACGGAGCGGGAGAAGCCCATCAGGAAGCGCACCTCGTCCGGGGAGCGCTTCCAGTTCTCGGTGGAGAAGGCGTAGGCGCTCAGGTGGGTCACGCCGATCTGCAGCGCCCCCGCGACGACGTCCAGCAGCGCCGCCTCCCCCGCCTCGTGTCCGGCCGTGCGGGGCAGGCCCTGCCGGTTCGCCCAGCGCCCGTTCCCGTCCATCACCACGGCGACGTGCGCGGGGATGGTCGGGGCGGGCAGCCGTGGCGGGCGGGCACCGCTGGGGTGCTCGAAGGGCTCGAGGGGGCCGGAGGCGGGTGCGGCGGGCATCGGGATCCTTCGGGTCGGTCGACGGGCGGGGCGGACGGTGTGCGCCGCGGCCCGGTCGGGCTCGGCGTCAGCGGTCGACGTAGTGGAGCGAGCGGACGGAGCGCTCGAGGTGCCAGGTGATGGTGTCGGCGATGAGCCGGCCGGCCTCCTGCTGGATCGTCGGCTCGGCGGCCAGGACATTCTCCCAGTCCCCGGCGAGCAGGAAGATCAGGTGCTCGACAGCGGCCTGGCGCACCGCGACCGCTCCGGGCCGACGGCACGGGGTGCAGACGAGGCCGCCGGCGCGGACGTCGAGCGCGTGGTGCGGGCCGGGGGCCCCGCAGGTCGCGCAGACCCGCAGCTCGGGGGCCCAGCCGGACAGGGCGAGGGTGCGGAGCAGGAAGGCGTCGAGCACGAGCGCCGGCGGGATCCGTCCTTCGCCCATCGAGCGCAGCGCCCCGACCAGCATCAGGAAGCCGCGCTGGCTGGGATCGACGGCCTCGTCGGTGAGCCGGTCGGTGGTCTCGAGCATGGCGCTCGCGGCGGTGTAGCGGTCGTAGTCCGCGGTGATCGGGCCGGCGAAGGCCTCGAGGGTCACCGCCTGCGTGACCGTGTGCAGGCTCTTCCCCGCATGCAGCTGCAGGTCCACGAGGGTGAACGGCTCCAGGCGCGCGCCGAAGCGGCTCCCGGTGCGGCGCACCCCCTTGGCGACGGCGCGGACCTTCCCGTGCCGCCGCGTGAGCAGGGTGATGATGCGATCAGCCTCGCCCAGCGGATGCGTGCGCAGGACGATCGCATCGTCTCGATACAGCTTGTTCTGCATGGTGAGCCCGAATCTACGCCGTGGGGCCGACCGACGCCCGCAGGCGTGCCGCGCCGTGCCGCGCCCTGTGACGCGGTAGCGTCGGCCCACGACACCCGACCCACGGAAGGAACCGCGATGGGGATCTTCTCGATGCTGCGCCGCGACGACTCGGCGACGTCCATGGCCCGCGATGCGATGCACGAGGCGCGGCGCGGCGGAGCCTCCGACCGCCCGAGCTCCGGCGGGGCGATCGACCGGATGGTCGACACCGTCCGCGACATCGGCCTGGACGGGAAGCTCACCTACTCCTCGGCGGCCGAGGTGGCCCGTCGCGCCCAGCGGGGCCGCGCCCGGCGTCGGCCCGAGCTCGCGGTGCGCCGGATCATCCGCTCCCACCGGCGGGGCGTGACCGCCGGCGGCTTCCTCACCGGCCTCGGCGGCGTGGTGACCCTGCCCCTGCTGCTACCCACCAACGTCCTCGAGTTCTACATCCAGTCCACCCGCATGGTCGGCGCGATCGCGGCGGTCCGCGGCCATGACCTCGAGGACCCGGAGATCCGGATCCGGGTGCTCGCCGCCCTCGTCGGCGAGGAGTCCGGGGAGGTGCTGCGGTCCATCGGTCTCGGGCCGATCAAGGGCGCCGCCGCCCGCACCGTCGCCTCCCGCCTACCGGCCAGTCCGCAGTCCGAGATCGTCTCCGCCGTCGGGAGTCGCCTGCTGAAGCGGTTCGGGCTGCGCTCGGCGCGACTCTTCGGGAAGGCGATCCCGGGCCTCGGCGCCGTGCTCGGCGCGATCTCCGACCGCCGCCAGCTGAACCGCATCGCGAAGGCCGCGAAGGCGTCCTTCCCGCCCGTGGGCTGAGCACCGGACATGACCCTCTCCGCCACACAGCACTGGACGCTGATCCATGCCGAGCGCGCCCGCCTCGCCGCGCTCCTGGACACCCTCACCGCACCGCAGTGGCGCAGCGGATCGCTCTGCAGCATCTGGACCGTCGAGCAGGTCACCGCGCACCTCACGGCGGCCGCGCACACAGGGCGCTGGGGATGGCTGCGGAGCATGGTCCTCGCCGGCTTCGACTCCGACACGCACAACGCCCGTCGCCTCGCCGAGCAACTCGGCAGCACCCCGGAGGAGACCCGGCGTCGGTTCCACGAGGCGGTCGATCTCACCATCGCGCCGACACCGGACCATCCCGCCTGGCTCGGCGAGGTGATCGTCCATGGCCAGGACATCGCGCGTCCCCTCGGCATGGCGCTCGAGCCCGATCCGATGGCGGTGCTCGAGGTCGCCCGGTACTTCGTGAGCAAGGACTTCGCGGTCAACAGCCGCACGGCGGTGCGGGGTCTGCACCTGGAGGCCGACGACGCATCCTTCAGCTCCGGGGAGGGTCCGTCGGTCCGCGGCCCGCTGCTCAGCCTCGTGATGGCGATGGCCGGGCGGCCCGGAGCCCTCGACGAGCTCGCGGGGGAGGGCGTCGCCGAGCTGCGGGGCCGGATCACCTGAGTCCGGCGTCTCCGGGCATCACGCGGGAAGCTCGTCCAGGTCCGGCAGGTCGCCGAGGGCCTCCGCCGCCTCGAGCAGCGCCGCCCGGAACGCGAGCAGGGACGGATGCTCCCGGGCGCCCGCGCGGGCGGCGGTGTACAGCCCGCGGTGGGGGTCACCGAGCAGGCGCAGCACCCGCGTGCCGCCGAGGTGCTCCGCGGCGATCAGCCCGGGCACGAAGGCTACGGCGTGCCCGGAGCGCACCAGGTGCACCTGCAGCAGCGGGTCGGGGGTGTCAAAGCGGACCCACGGCTCCACGCCGGCCGCCCGGAGATAGGTGCGCTCCCACGCCCCGGTGCGGGTGCCCTCCGGGTCGAGGGCCCAGGGCATCTCGGCGAGGTCGGCGAGGCGGCGCACCTCGGAGGCCGGGCCATGATCGGGCAGCACCAGGAGCAGGGGGTCGCGCAGCAGCTCCTCGCGGTCGGTACCGCGGCGCACCACCTGCTGGCCGCCGGGATAGTCCTCGCCCAGGATCACGTCGAAGCGGTGGGCGAGCAGCCCCTCGTAGGCCGCCTCGACCTCGCGCTGGGCGATCTCGATCCGCATCCGGGGATGACGCTGCTCGAGCACGCTCACGGCCACGGGGGCGAGGACGATCAGCGGGGTCTGGAAGGAGGCGACGCGGAGCACTCCCCCGGCCTCGCCCCGGGCGGAGACGAGCTCCGCCTCAGCCGTCTCCACGAGCCCGAGCAACTCCTCGGCCCGGCGGGCCAGGCGCACCCCCGCGTCGGTGAGGGAGACGCGTCGGCCCGACTGCTCGAACAGGGTGACCTTCGCCTCCCGCTCCAGCTGGGAGAGCTGCTGGGAGACGGCCGACGGGGACAGCGAATGCTCCCGCGCGATCGCGGACATGGTCTCCAGCCTGCTCAGTTCCCGCAGGAGGAACAGGCGATGCAGGTTGAGCACGGGCACCTCCATTGATCGTTCGGATCTGCTTCACGGTACACGTCGGGAACAGTCGCTGGACCTGGGCGGACCGACAGGGGCAGAGTTGCCTGGTGACCTCCTCCCCCACCGCTCCCGCCCCGGCGCCGGGCGCCCTCGGCGCTCCGCGCGGGCTGCCGCTCACGCCAGTGCTGTTCATCCTCGGATCCTGCTTCTCGCTGCAGTTCGGCGCCGCGCTCGCGACCCAGCTGTTCCCCGCGATCGGCTCCTTCGGCACCACCACGCTGCGCCTGGGCCTCGCCGCGATCGTGCTGCTCGTGATCGTGCGGCCCCGCCCCCTGCGGCTGAACCGCTCGCAGTGGTGGTCGATCCTCGCCTTCGGCGTGGTGATCGGGGGGATGAACGGCAGCTTCTACGCGGCGATCGAGCGGATCCCGCTGGGCACGGCCGTGGCGATCGAGTTCCTCGGACCGCTCGTGGTCGCCGCCGCGCTGTCGACCCGGCGGATGGACTACCTGTGGGTGCTGCTGGCCGTCGGCGGAGTGGGGCTGTTCGGCCTCGAGTCCCTGCTCGGTGCCGCGGACCTCGACCCGATCGGGGTGCTCTTCGCGCTGGTCGCCGCAGTTTTCTGGGGCCTGTACGTGCTGACCAGCGCGAAGGTGGGGCAGACGGTGCCCGGGCAGGACGGCCTCGCGCTCGGCCTCGCGATCGGCGCGCTCACGGTGCTGCCGCTCGGCGCGCCGGGGGCGCTCACCGGCCTGCTCGACCTGCGTCTGCTCGCGCTCGCGGTCGGCACCGCGGTGCTCGCCTCGGTCCTGCCCTACACGCTGGAGCTCGCGGCGCTGCGCCGCCTGCCCCGTCACGTGTTCGGAATCCTGCTCAGCCTCGAGCCGGTGATCGCCCTCGCGGCCGGTCTGCTCCTGCTCGGTCAGCAGGCGACGCCGCTGCGGATCGCGGCGGCACTCCTCGTGGTCGCCGCGAGCGCCGGTGTGACGGTGACGGGCCGTGCGGCTCCGCCCGACACCGCCCAGCCGGTCGACGAGCCACCGGGCTGGGACCTGCCCACGCCCACGCATGCGACGGTCACGAGCGAGATCCCGGTGCTCACCGAGGAGGACCTGCACGGCGAGTCCTGAGGGCCTCCGGGGCGGAACGCAGTGCTCCTGATCCGCCCCGGACCGGCGATGCTCAGGCGCGGGCGCGCTGCTCACGGTTGAGGGCGGAGATGATCGCCTCGAGGGAGGCGCGGGTGATGGACCCGTCGATGCCGACGCCCCAGAAGATCCGGTCGCCGATCTCGCACTCGATGTACGAGGCGGCGAGCGAGTCGTCGCCCTCGGTGAGGGCGTGCTCGGCGTAGTCGAGGATGCGCACGTCGATCTTGCGCTCGGCGAGGGCCTTGACGAAGCCGTCCAGCGGGCCGTTGCCGATGCCGGTCACCTGATGCTCCTCGCCGTCGACGACGAGCGTGACGGTGATGCGGTCGGCGCCGTCACCGGTGGACTCCTGATGCACCGCGCGGAAGCCGAAGCGGCCCCAGCGCCGTCCGGCGTCGGGCGAGGGGAGGTACTCGTCGGTGAAGGCGTCCCAGAGCTGCTCGGGGCTGACCTCCCCGCCCTCGGAGTCGGTCTTGTGCTGGACGATGCCGGAGAACTCGATCTGCAGGCGGCGCGGCAGGTCCAGACCGTGCTCGGTGCGCAGCAGGTACGCCATGCCGCCCTTGCCGGACTGCGAGTTCACCCGGATCACGGCCTCGTAGGAGCGGCCGAGGTCCTTCGGGTCCACGGGCAGGTACGGGACCCGCCAGACGATGTCCTCGACGTCCTTGCCGGCGGCGTCGGCATCGGACTGCATGCGCTCGAGGCCCTTCTTGATGGCGTCCTGGTGGGAGCCGGAGAAGGCGGTGAACACGAGGTCGCCGCCGTACGGGCTGCGCTCGGGGACGGGCATCTGGTTGCAGTGCTCGACGGTGCGGCGCACCTCGTCGAGGTCCGAGAAGTCGATCTGGGGGTCGATGCCCTGGCTGAACAGGTTCAGGCCCAGGGTCACCAGGTCCACGTTGCCGGTGCGCTCGCCGTTGCCGAAGAGGCAGCCCTCGATGCGGTCGGCGCCGGCCTGGTAGCCGAGCTCGGCGGCGGCGACGCCGGTGCCGCGATCGTTGTGGGGGTGCAGGGACAGCACGAGCGAGTCGCGGCGGTCGAGGTTCCGGTGCATCCACTCGATTGAGTCGGCGTAGACGTTGGGGGTCGCCATCTCGACGGTCGCCGGGAGGTTGATGATCATCTTCCGCTCGGGCGTGGGCTTGATGACCTCGATGACGGCGTTGCAGACCCGCAGCGCGTACTCGAGCTCGGTGCCGGTGTAGGACTCCGGGGAGTACTCGTAGGTGATCTCGGTGTCGGGGACGGTCTCCTCGTACTTCTTGCACAGCAGGGCGCCCTGCACGGCGATGTCGAGGATGCCGTCCTCGTCGGCGCGGAAGACCACGTCCCGCTGCACGATCGAGGTCGAGTTGTAGAGGTGGACGACGGCCTGCTTCGCGCCGGCGATCGCCTCGTAGGTGCGCTCGATGAGGTGCTCACGGGCCTGGGTGAGGACCTGGATCGAGACGTCCTCGGGGATGCGGTCCTCGTCGATGAGGGTGCGCACGAAGTCGAAGTCGGTCTTCGAGGCGGCGGGGAAGCCGACCTCGATCTCCTTGTAGCCCATCTGCACGAGCAGCTCGAACATGCGCAGCTTGCGCTCGGAGTTCATCGGGTCGATGAGGGCCTGGTTGCCGTCCCGCAGGTCGACGGCGCACCAGCGCGGGGCGCGGGTGATGCGGTTGTCGGGCCAGGTCCGGTCCGGGAGGTCCACGCGGATCTGCTCGTGGAAGGGGAGGTACTTGTGGGTCGGCATGCCGGAGGGCTGCTGCGGGGAGCCTCCGGTGGGGCCGACGACGGGGGTGGCGGGATCGGCCGTCGCGGCGATGCTCGGCGCGGTGGTGCTGGGGGTGGAGTTCACGGGAGGTCCTTCTCGCTGGGGTACCGGTCGCCGGACACAACATCAGCCGCGGCGGGGTCCCGGCGTTCAGGTCCCGTCGCGGCGGCTAAGCAGGAGCAGCGATCCACGCATGGCGGTCACGGTAGCACCGTCGGCGGGACGACTCCGGGCGGGTCACGATGCGAACGGCGCGGCGCGGGGCGCGGCCGCGGCCCCGTCCGCAGCGGCCTGCACCGACGCCGCCAGCGACTGCGATGGCGGGATGCCGCCCGGCGGCTCCCACCGGGGCATGGTCAGGATCAGCACCACCAGCACGGCCGTGACCAGGAACCACGCCCCGAACGCCGCGGCGAGCACGACGGCCCGTCGGCCGTGCGGCGCGAGCAGGCCCTCTCCGACCGCGGCGGCCAGGCCGAACGGGATCCCGAAGATCATGCCGAGGATCAGGCCGTAGCCGTGCGGATCGCTCCCCGGATCGAAGCGCGATTCCACCACCGCCGCGATCATCCGGATCCATATCACCCCACCGCCGATCAGCACGACGGCGCCGAGGATCCGGAGCACGAGGTCCACCCCGCGATGCGGCTCCGGCGGCCTCCCGCCGCGGGACTGTCGCCAGCGCCCACCGCTCCGCCGTCCACGCTCAGAACCCCAGTCGACCCAGCTGCTTGGGGTCGCGCTGCCACTCCTTGGCAACCTTGACCCGCAGGTCCAGGTGCACCTTGCGGCCCAGCAGCGCGTTGATCTCGGCGCGGGCCCGGGAGCCGACCTCCTTGAGTCGGGATCCGGCGCGGCCGATGATGATCCCCTTCTGGCTGTCCCGCTCGACGAACAGGGTCGCGCGCACCACGAGGCGACCGGTGCCCGGCTCGACCGGCGTGAACTGGTCGCCGTCGGGGTCGACCTCGACGACTTCCTCGACGACCACGGCGATCGAATGGGGCAGCTCCTCGCGCACGCCCTCGAGAGCCGCCTCGCGGATCAGCTCGGAGATACGGTCATCGCGCGACTCCTCGGTGAGCTGGTCGTCGGGGTACAGCTGCGGCCCCTCGGGCAGCTGTGCGGCGATCACCTCGAGCAGCACGTCGATCTGCTCGCCCTTCACCGCGGAGATCGGCACGATCTCGTCGAAGCTCATCAGCTGGTCGACGCTCATCAGGTGCTCGGCGAGCTGGTCCCGGCCCACCAGGTCGATCTTGGTGACGATCGCGATGACGCGCGGGCCGCGGCGGCCCTGGCGCATCTCCACCAGGTCCTGGGCGATGAAGCGGTCGCCGGGGCCGATCTTCTGGTCCGCGGGGAGGCAGAAGCCGACCACGTCGACCTCGCCGAGGGTCTCGCGGACCAGGTCGTTCAGCCGCTCGCCGAGGAGGGTGCGGGGGCGATGCACCCCGGGGGTGTCGACGAGGATGATCTGGGCGGCCTCGGAGGTGACGATCCCGCGGATCGCCCGCCGCGTGGTCTGCGGCTTCGAGCTGGTGATCGCGACCTTCTCCCCCACCAGCGCGTTCGTCAGCGTCGACTTGCCGACGTTCGGCCGGCCGACGAGCGCGACGAAACCGGAGCGGTGCGGCGCTCGGTCGGCGAGCTCGCCGGTCTCGGGCGCGGAGGTCGGATTCGCCGCGGCGGCGTCGGTCAGGTCGGTGGGGTCGAGCTCATCGCTCATCGGGGTTCTCCTGGCGTGCGGCGTCCCCCGCGGCGGCGGGGTGCGGGGCGGGATGGTCGGGGTGGTCGGCGGGGCTCTCGTCGGCGGCCGAGGACGGGGAGTGCGGGGGCGCGACTGCTTCGCGGGCCGTCGCGGCGACGAAGGCGGGCATCTCGGCCGTCTCCGTCGTCACGTCGGCCTCCCCGTCCGCGATCCGGCGCGCTATCACGGTCGAGAGGCGCTTGCGTCTGCCGGCCGTGCGCTCGCCCTCGAGCTCGAGGCCGAACGCGACCGCGCGGCTGCCGACGATCGGCACGCGCCCCGTGACCTTGCCGAGCAGTCCGCCGACGCTGTCGATGTCGGTGTCTTCGAGATCGAGCCCGAACAGCTCGCCGAGCTCGTCGAGGGACGCACGGGTGGGGACGCGGAAGCGGCCGTCGCCGAGATCCTCGACCTCGGGGGCGACGGGGTCGTGCTCGTCGGCGATCTCGCCCACGATCTCCTCGAGGACGTCCTCGATGGTGACGATGCCGGAGACGCCCCCGTACTCGTCCACCAGCACGACGATGTGCACCCGGCTGGTCTGCATCTGCCGCAGCACCTCGTCGGCCGGCACGAACTCCGGCACGAAGCGGGCGCGGCGCATGATCTCCGTGACCGGGCGGTCGGGCCGCGGGTCCCACGGGGCGTGCACCGCCCGCATCACGTCCTTGACGTAGAGCATGCCGCGGAGGTCGTCGACGTCCTCGCCGATCACAGGGATGCGGGAGAAGCCGGAGCGGACGAACAACCGCATCGCCTCCGTCGCCGTGGCCGTCGCGGCGACGGTGATCATGTCAGGCCGGGGGACCATCAGCTCGCGCACCATCGTGCCGCGCAGCTCGAAGACGCCCTGGATCATGTCCCGTTCGCCGTCGCCCACGTGCTCGTCCTCGAGGGCCCGGTCCACGCCGCGTCGGGCGGTGCGCGCCGGGTCCTCGGGTCCCTCGCCCCCGTGGGGGCGCGCCGCGACCCCGGCGCCGACGCTGACCAGCAGCCCCGCGGGGAACCACAGCACGCCGCGCACGATCTGCACCAGCAGGTGGGTGGACAGGAGCACCGACTCGGCGCGCCGGCGGCCGATGGTGCGCGGCGACGCCGCCGCGATGATCAGCAGCAGGAGCGCGGAGACGGCGAGGGCGAGGAGCGCGGGCAGGACCCAGCCCTCGACCCCCACCGCCCCCAGTCCGAGGAAGGACGCGGCGGTGATCGCGATCAGGCCGACGGCCTCCGCGAGGGTGCGGCCGAGGCTCACCGCGGCGAGGGTGCGGGCCGAATCCGTGTGCTGGTCCAGCACACGGGCGCGCACCGCCTCGGGCAGCTCGGCGCTGTCACGCTCGAGGGCGCTGCGGGAGACCGACAGGTGCGCGGCGTCGACCGCGGTGAGCACCGCCGCCAGCACCAGGGCCGCCGCCGCGAGGGGGATGAGGATCAGCAGGGCCACGGCCGCAGTCATCGGACCACCCCCTGCCCGGGCATGCCGCTCAGGAGCTCTCCTTCGAGGCCAGGAAGGTCAGCAGGAGGGTGCGCTGCAGGTCGAACATGACTTTCCGCTCCTCGGCCTCCATGTGGTCGTAGCCGAGCAGGTGCAGGATCGAGTGCACGCTGAGCAGGAGCAGCTCCTCCTCGGTGCTGTGGCCGGCCTCCGCCGCCTGCTTCGCGGCGACGCTCGGACAGAGCACCACGTCGCCCAGCAGTCCCTCGGGGGATGGCTGCTCGGCGCTGCCGGGGGTCAGCTCGTCCATCGGGAAGCTCATGACGTCGGTCGGACCGGGCAGGTCCAGCCACTGCACGTGCAGGCGCTCCATCGCCTCCTCGTCGACGAAGAGGATCGACATCTCCGTCGCCGGGTGCAGATGCAGCCGCTCGAAGACGAAGCGGGCCAGCTCCACGAACTCACGCTCGTCGACGACTGCGGTGGTTTCGTTGCGGATCTCGATGGTCATCTCAGCTCCCCGACCCCTCGCGCCGCCGGTGGTCGCGGTTCCCGCCGGGGCGGACCTCCCAGCGCCCGTAGGCCTCCACGATGTCGCTCACCAGCCGGTGGCGGACCACGTCGCGGGAGGACAGGCGGCAGAAGGAGATGTCGTCGATGCCTCCGAGCACCTGCTCGACCACCCGCAGACCGCTCTTCTGCCCGCCCGGGAGGTCCACCTGGGTGACGTCGCCCGTGACCACCATGGTCGAGTTGAAGCCGAGCCGGGTGAGGAACATCTTCATCTGCTCAGGCGTCGTGTTCTGCGCCTCGTCGAGGATGATGAAGGCGTCGTTGAGGGTGCGCCCGCGCATGTAGGCGAGCGGGGCGACCTCGATGGTCCCCGCCCCCATCAGGCGCGGGATCGAGTCGGGGTCGAGCATGTCGTGCAGCGCGTCGTAGAGCGGGCGCAGGTACGGGTCGATCTTCTCGTTGAGGGTTCCGGGCAGGAAGCCCAGCCGCTCCCCCGCCTCGACGGCGGGCCGCGTCAGGATGATGCGGTTGATCTGCTTGCTGAGCAGCTGCTGCACCGCCATCGCGACCGCGAGGTAGGTCTTGCCGGTGCCCGCGGGGCCGATCCCGAAGGTGACGGTCGAGGCCTCGATCGCCTCGATGTACTTCTGCTGCCCGAGCGTCTTGGGGCGAATGGTCCGACCGCGGCTGGAGAGGATCGTGCGCGAGAGCACCTCCTCGAGACGGCGGCCCTCCGCGCGCTCGTCCCCGTAGAGGTTCGCGGCGCGCTGGACCGCCTCGGCGGTGACGGCCTGGCCGGTGCCCGCGAGCTCGATGAGGCTGCGCACGATGTGCTCGCTGCGGCGCAGCGCATCCTCGGTGCCGCGCAGGGTCACCTGGTGGCCGCGCACGTGCACGTCGGTGTCCGGGACGGCGTCCTCGAGGGCCGCGAGGGCCTGGTCGTTCTCCCCGAGCACCTGGAAGGGGCTGAGGTGGTCCGGGATGGCGAGACGGCGCTCGAGCACCGCGGGGGCGCGGCCGGGGGCCGGGGTGACGTCAGAGGTCACAGTTCTCCTTCGGCGAGTTCTCCCGCCAGGACGTGGGCATGGACGTGGAAGACGGTCTGACCGGCGCTCTCCCCGGTGTTGAACACCAGACGGAAGTCGCCGCGCGCGTGCTCGGCGGCCACGGAGCCGGCGACCTCGACGACATGGGCGAGCAGCTCCGGGTCCGCGGCGAGCTCGCGCACGTCCCGCGAGTGCACGCGCGGGACGACGAGGACGTGGAGCGGCGCCTGCGGATGCAGGTCCCGGAAGGCGATCACCCGCTCATCCTCGTGGACGCGGTCCGAGGGGATCTCGCCCGCGACGATCCGGCAGAACACGCAGTCGGGATCGACGGCGGGGGCGACGGAGGGCTCGGACGGCGCGGAGGTCATGGCATCGAGTCTACGGCGTGACGCATGTCGCCACAGTTCGCGGAATCACCGGTCAACTGTGAGATGTTGTTGAAACTATGACGACTCTTGGAATCCTCACCTCCTCCGCCCGCCCCGCTCGCGTGGCCTCCCCCGTCTCCGAGTGGGTCGAGTCTCTCGCCGGCGATCGCTTCGAGATCGAGCACCTCGATCTCGCGCAGATCGCGCTGCCCGCCTTCGACGAGCCGGCCAGCCCCAAGTCCGGTGCTGAGAAGACCACCGCGCACGGTCAGGCGTGGGCCGACCGCGTCGCCGCGCTCGACGCCCTGGTGATCCTCACCCCGCAGTACAACGGCTCCTATCCGGGTGCGCTGAAGAACGCCATCGACTACCTCTACGCCGAGTGGAAGGACCTCCCCGTGGTCCTCGTCGGCTACGGCTGGGGCGACGCGAGCGAGGTGCTGCCGCTGCTCGAGGTGCTCATGGGCCGGGTCGATGCCGACGTCGTCGCCTCGGTGGGCCTCGGCTTCCGGGAGGACCTCTCCGTCGAGGGCGAGCTGTTCGTGCGCGAGGAGCGCACCGCCGCCCTGCGCGCCGCCCTCGAGACCGTCGCCGCGAAGGTCGAGGAGCTGCAGAGCGTCTCCGCCTGACCCCTGACCCCCTCGGAGCGTGCCCGGTGCTGCCGGGGGGGGTTTGTTGTCCCCATGGTTCCAGTGTTTCCTCCCGACCCTTACCCCATCTGGGAATCGCCTGGGGCTCCTGTTCTCGCTTCGTCGCCTCCGGGGTCCCGGTCGTCTCCGGGGTCCCTGAGCGATCCGGCGGATCAGCCCCAGCGGCCGACGAGGGCGCTGATCACGGCGAGAGCGGCGGGGCCCGCCGTCGAGGAGCGCAGCACCTCGGGGCCGAGCAGCACGCTGCGGGCGCCGGTTCCGCGCAGCGCGTCCAGCTCGGTCTCGTCGATCCCGCCCTCGGGGCCGACGACCACCACGATCTCCTCGACGCCGGCCTCGCTGGCGCCGCGCAGCTCTTCGGCGAGGGTCATCAGCGAGACGGACTCCTGCTCGTGCAGCACCAGCACCAGGGCGCTGTCGGCCGCGCGCTCGCGCAGGTCCTCGACGAGCCGGGTCGTGGTCACCGCCTCCGCCACCTCCGGGATCCCCGGCCGACGGCACTGCTTGACGGCCGCCCGGACGGTCCCCTCCCACTTCGCCCGTCCCTTGGCGAGCTTCTCGCCGCGCCACACGGAGACCGAGCGCTGCGCGATCCAGGGGACGAGGCGGTCCGCGCCGAGCTCCGTCGCGGACTCCACGGCCTGCTCGTCACGGCCGCCGGTGGCGAGGGCCTGGACCAGGGTGAGTCGGGGCAGGCGCTGGACCGCCGGGCTCGGGTCGGCGAGCAGGCGCAGATCCAGCTGCTCCTTGCGGGCGGCGGTCACCTCGGCGAGGACCTGGCGGCCCGGGGCGTCGGTGAGCAGGACCCGCTCCCCCGCGCCGATCCGGGCGACCTTCGCGGCATGCCGCCCCTCCTCCCCCGCGAGCAGGAGGGCATCGCCCTCGCGCGCGCCCGCGAGGGCGTCGTCGAGGATCAGGAAGCCGGGCGGGGTCGTGGGCATCGGCGCGGTGCTCCGCTCAGAGGTCGCGCAGGCGGTCACGGAGCTTCGCGAAGGGGCCGTGGCCCTTCTTGCGCGTGGTCTCGTCGCCCCGCAGCGCCGCGAGCTGCTCGAGCAGCGAACGCTCCTCGTCGCTGAGCGAGGTGGGGACGTCGACGTCGAGGACCACCCGGATGTCGCCGCGGCGCTCACGCCGCAGCGGGGTGACCCCGAGGCCCTTGAGGGTGATCTGGTCGCCGGGCTGCGAGCCGGGCTTCACGTCGATCTCCTGGATGCCGTCGAAGGTCTCGAGCGGGACGGTCGCCCCGAGCGCCGCCGAGGTCATCGGCACGGCAATCGTGGTGACGAGGTCGTCGCCGTCGCGGTCGAAGGTGTCGTGCTCGGAGACGGAGAGCTCCACGAACAGGTCGCCGGAGGGTCCGCCGGCCTCGCCGACCTCGCCCTCACCGCGCAGCTGGATGCGGGTGCCGTGCTCGACGCCGGAGGGGACGCGCACGGTGACCTCGCGGTCGGAAGCCGTGCGGCCGTGCCCGGAACAGGCGGTGCAGGGAGACTCGATGACGTCGCCGTGCCCGCCGCAGGTGGGGCAGGGCGCCATGGTGACCATCTGGCCCAGCAGCGACTGGGCGACGCGCTGCACATGACCGGAGCCGTTGCAGGCGGTGCAGCGGGTGGGGCTGGTGCCCGGCTCGCAGCAGGAGCCGGAGCAGCGCTCGCACAGCGCCGCCGTGCGGAAGGTGACCTTCTGCTCGGTGCCGAAGACGACGTCGCGCAGGTCGATGCGGATGCGGCGCAGCACGTCGCCGCCGCGGCGCTGCCGAGGCACGGGGCCCTGGCCGCGACCGCGCATGCCCGCGGCACCCGCGAACATGTCGAAGATGTCGCCCATGTCGAAGCCGGCGCCGCCGCCGAAACCGCCGGGGAAGCCGCCGCCCATGCCCGGGCCGCCGCCCATGTCGTACTGACGGCGCTTGTCCGCATGGGACAACGTCTCGTAGGCCTGGGACACCTTCTTGAAGGTCTCCGCCGCCTCAGGATCGGGGTTGACGTCGGGGTGAAGGCTGCGCGCGAGCTTGCGGTAGGCCTTCTTGATCTCCTCGGTCGAGGCGTCGCGGGAGACGCCGAGGAGCTCGTAGTAGTCGTCGTTCACCAGTGGGGTCCTTGCGGTGTGGGTGGGAGCAGAGATAGAGGGGCGGAGACGGACCTCCGCACGGCGATCACTCGAGGTAGCGCGACACGTACCGCGCGATCGCCTGCACCGTGGAGATGCCGGTGACGTAGTCCATCCGGGAGGGGCCGAGGATCGCCAGATGGGAGCCCGCGCCGTAGCCGGCCCCGACCACCGCGGCCTGGGTCAGCGCGGACTCGCGCAGCTCGGATCCGATGCGGACCTCGACCGCGCCCGGCGAGGCGTGCATCTCGGTGAACAGCCGCAGCAGCACGAGCTGCTCCTCGAGGACGTCCAGCAGGGGCTCGACGTCGCGGGCGAAGTCCTCCGCGCTGCGGGCCAGGTTCGCGGTGCCCGCGAGCATGATCCGGTCCTCGACTCGGGCCGCGGCGAGGGCGATGAGCGCCTCGGCGACCTCACGGGCGGAGTCGCGGTCCGGGCGGCTGACGGTCTCTAGCAGGTCCCCGAGCGGGGCGGAGAGGTCGGTGACCTCGCGCCCCGCGACGGTGCGGTTCAGCGCATCACGCAGACCGGCGTAGTACTCGGCGTCGCGCCCCGGGGTCACCGGGATGGTGCGCTGGTCCACGCGGCCCGACTCGAGGATCAGCACCACCAGCAGCAGGGACTCGGCGACCTTGACCAGCTCGACGTGGCGCACCCGAGCCTGCCGGCGGGCCGGGTACTGCACCATCGCGACCTGCTGGGTGAGCTGCGCGAGCAGGCGCACCGTGCGGGCGAGGAGCTCCTCGACGTCCCCGGACTGCTCGAGCAGGGCGTGGATCGCGCGGCGCTCGGGCACCGAGAGCGGCTTGACCGTCGCGACGTGGTCGACGAAGGTCCGGTAGCCCTTGTCCGTGGGGACGCGGCCCGCGGAGGTGTGGGGCTGGTGGATCAGCCCCTCCTCCTCGAGGGCGGACATGTCGTTGCGCACCGTCGCGGCGGAGACGCCGAGCTCGTGGCGCTCCAGCAGGGACTTCGACCCGACGGGTTCGCGGGTGGCGACGTAGTCCTCGACGATGGCGCCGAGGATCTGCAGCTTGCGGCTGTCCGTTCCTCTCACCTCCGACGGGCGGGGACCCGCTGTGGGTCCGATGTGCTTTGGCTCCGATGTGCTGTGCTGCGGGCGGGCCGCGGTGCGGACCCGTCGGACGGCCGACGGGGCTGGCACTTGGGGCCGCCGAGTGCCAATCCTACGCGCCCCGCGCGGTGCTCCCCGGGAGGCGTTCGCCACGGGGGTATCGTGCCGGGCGTGCCTGCAGCCTCCTCCTTCCCCGACCGGTACGGCCGAGACGTGCTGTCCTCGACCCCGCCCGCCCACCATCGCCGCCGCCCCGTCGCGACCGAGGTGCCCGCCCGCAAGGATCTCGTGGTCGAGGAGGCCTCGACCGGCTTCACCGGGGCGGTGACCCGGGTCGAGAAGATCGCCGGGGAGCTCGTGGTCGAGCTCGAGGACGGCCGCGGGGTGCGCCGCACCTTCCCGCTGGGTCCCGGATTCATGATCGACGGGAAGCCCGTGGTGCTCACCCGGGCCGTCGCCCAGCAGGCGCCCGTGCGCAAGCGCTCCGCGAGCGGCTCGGTGTACGTCGAGGGCGCGCGGGCCCGTACCGCCCGCGCCTCCCGGATCTGGGTCGAGGGCACCCATGACGCCGAGCTGGTGCACAAGGTGTGGGGCCACGACCTGCGCATCGAGGGCGTCGTCGTCGAGCAGCTGGAGGGCGCCGACAACCTCGTCGAGCGGGTGCAGGAGTTCGCTCCCTCCCCCACCCGGCGCCTCGGGATCCTGGTGGACCACCTGGTGCCCGGCTCCAAGGAGTCGCGCATCGCGCAGCAGGTGATGCGCCTGCCCGGTGCGGCGGGGAACGTGATCGTGCTCGGCCACCCGTACGTGGACGTCTGGCAGGCCGTGAAGCCCGCTCGCGTGGGCCTCGACCGGTGGCCCCACGTCCCCAAGGGCACCGACATCAAGATCGGGACCCTCGCCGCCCTCGGCTGGCCGCACGGGGACAAGCACGACGTGGGCCTCGGCTGGAAGCGGATCCTCGAGACCGTGCGCTCCTACGCCGATGTCGAGCCGACGCTGTCCGGGCGCATCGAGGAGCTCATCGACTTCGTGACCGTGGACTGAACGCCCGGGGCGCGACGAAGGTCGCGGGGGAAAACCCCCGGTGACCGGGGAGGCCCACCCCGGTGACGACGCGCAGAGCGGTCGTTAGGCTGGCCACATCGCACAACCGCCGGTCCATCCGGGTCAGCCCGAGGGAAGAGTCCACGATGAACCAGTCCGAGCACCCGCACGATCCCTTCGCCCGCGAGTCCGAGGCCTCCGCCGCACCGGAGTTCCCGGCCGCATCCACCCAGCCCGTCGGGGCCTCGGCCGAGCCCGCCCCGTCGGCCGATCCGTTCGCGGCGCCCGCGGTCTCCGACCCGCACGCGGGGGCGGCCCAGCCCTCGGGCGCTCCGTCGCCCCAGCCGGCCTACGCCGCCCCGCAGGCTGCGTCGGCGGGCCCCGCCCCGCAGCAGCCCGCCCATCCCACCTCAGGAGCCCCCATGTCCTTCGACCAGGCCCCCGCCCATATCAAGGGCGTCTACCCCGGCCCGCTCCCCGGTCAGCCCGCGAGCGACTCGGACGCCAAGCTGTGGTCGATGTTCGCGCAGCTCTCCACGATCGTCGGCTACGTGATCGGCGCCGGATTCCTCGGATGGCTCGGGCCGCTGATCATCTTCCTGGTCTACAAGGACCGCAACCGCTTCATCCGCTTCAACGCCGCGGAGGCTCTGAACGCCGCGATCGCCGTGTTCATCGCCGAGATCGCGCTCAGCATCGTCATCACGATCATCGCGATCGTCACCTTCGGCATCGGCTCGGTGCTGTATGTGCTCGTGGCCGTACCGGCCATCCTGCACATCGTCTTCGCGATCCTGGGCGCCGTGAAGGCGAACCAGGGCGAATGGTGGAACTACCCGCTGAACATCCGGCTCGTGAAGTGATCGCCCGCTCCGCACGCTGAGCAGTCCGCTCCGCCGAGCACGACGAGCCCCCGGGGACCCGACAGGGTCGCGGGGGCTCGTCGCTGTGGTCGGTCGTGCCGCACGGCCACAGGCGGACGCGTCGCTCCGCCGCGGCGCGTCACATCCAGGGGACGGCATCCTCCTCGAACTCGCGAGACGGCGCCGGGCGAGGCGACGCAGCACCTGCTCCGGGAGCGGATCCGCGTACGGCAGTTTCACGCTGCCCTTCCCGGTCTCGAGCCCCTGGAGCTCGGAGGCCAGCGCCTCCTTGGCGCTCGGGGTCACGGTGAAATTCGCATGGGCGCGATGTGCGCTGACGACGAGCAGGATGGTGCCGCGCGGGTGGAGGAAGGCGGGCGCTCCCCACTTGATCGCCTCGGTCGCCTCGGGTAGCTCCTCGCGCACCAGGCCCCGCAGCGCGCGCATCCGGCTGAGCGCGGGCTCCTCGAGCGCGTCGAGGTACCCGTCGATCGTGGTCGGGCGGGATCCGGTCGCAGGCGTCATGGAGCCAGTCTGCGCGCCGACGGATCCGGCAGCCACCGGTTCCGACGCATCGGTGTCCCGGCGGCGACGACCGACCACGGGCTCAGGGCACGAGGTCGCGGATCACGGCATCGGCGAGCAGGCGCCCGGGGCGCGTCAGCACCGCCCGGCCGTGCGCCAGGGCCTCGGGATCGAGATGGCCCCGGTCGCGGTGCACGGCGAGCATGTCCCGGCGCTCCGCGGGCACGACCTCGACCGCGAGGCCATCGGCGATGCGCAGCTCGAGCATGATCCGCTCGACGAGGCGGTCCTCAGCGGCGACCTGCTCGGAGTCGGCCACCGGCAGCTCGCCGTCGGCGAGCATCCGCGCGTAGCGGCTGGGGTGCTTGACGTTCCAGGAGCGCAGGCCGTCGCGGTGGCGGTGCGCGCCGGGGCCGATCCCCCACCAGTCCCCGCCCTGCCAGTAGGAGAGGTTGTGGCGGGAGCGGTGCTCCGAGGTGCGGGCCCAGTTGGAGACTTCGTACCAGGACAGCCCGGCCGCGCTCGCCAGATCGTCGACGAGCTCGTACTTGTCGGCCATGTCGTCGGGGTCGGGGGCCTGCAGCTCGCCACGGCGCAGCTGCCGCGCCATCGCGGTGTTCCCCTCGATGATCAGAGAGTAGGCGGAGAGATGGTCGACCTCACAGGCGAGCGCCGCCCGGACGGAGGTCTCGACATCCGCGAGGGTCTCGCCGGGCGTGCCGTAGATCAGATCGAGGCTCACCTGCAGCCCGGCGTCCTTCGCCCACTGCACCACCTGCGGCACCCGCTCGGGGTCGTGGGTGCGGTCCAGGGTCGCGAGCACGGAGGGGACGGCGGACTGCATCCCGATCGAGACGCGGGTGATACCGCCCTCGGCCAGGCGCGAGAGCGAGGCGCGGGTGACCGAGTCGGGGTTCGCCTCGGTGGTGACCTCTGCCCCGGGGGCGAGCGGGATCCGGGAGCGCAGGTGATCGAGCATGGCGACGAGGTCGTCCGCGGGCAGCAGGGTGGGGGTGCCGCCGCCGAAGAAGACGGTGGAGATCTCGTCGTACTCGTAGCCGGCCGCACGGTCCGCCGCGAGGGTCAGGTCCATCTCGGCCCGGGCGTTGTCGGGGTACTCGCGCTGAGATCCGCCGCCGCCAAGCTCGGTCGCCGTGTAGGTGTTGAAGTCGCAGTAGCCGCAGCGCACGGCGCAGAAGGGGACGTGGACGTAGACGGAGAGGTCCTTGCCCGCCGTCTCCGTCATCGCCGTCGTCCCGGCTGTCACAGCCCCATCCCGAGCCCCAGTCCACGGCCGGTGGAGCGCAGGCGGTCCGGGAAGCGGGCGTCCCCGTCGGCCCGGATGAGGGCGTTCTGCGCGGCGCCGACCAGGGAGTCGTAGAGCACCGTGGAGGTGTCCTGTGCCCAGTCCAGCAGAGCGCGCGCCTGCTGCGGCGACAGCCCCCGGAAGGAGTCGGCGATGCTCACACCGTGCTCGGGCCGGGAGATCACCTCGATCGCGTCCTCGGCACGGGTCTCCCCCTCGACGAGCACCCGGAAGTAGGCGCCCGCGTGGCCGCCCTCGGTGAAGCGTCGGCCCCAGCGGCGGTCCCCCATCCAGGCGGCGAAGGTGCCGCAGGGATTGCGCGGGCAGGTCGCCTCGATCTCGGCCGACCCGATGCGCCACCGCTCCCCGATCACGGTGCCGTCGGTGTCCTGACCGGCGGTGACGAGGTTCTCGCCGAAGGCGCCGTCGGGCAGCGCCTGCGAGCGCTCGGCCGCGTACTGCTCGCGCACCTCTCGCGAGTAGGCGTAGACGGCCTTGAAGATCCCGCCGTGGTGCTCGCGATCGCCCTGCACGTCGCCGAGCACGCCGTGGGTCAGCAGCCGGATCGGGCCGTCCACGGGCCTCTTGTCGATGCCGCTCATCAGGCCCCGCTCGGGGACCGGGAAGAGCTGCGCGACCGTGCAGACCGCGGCGATCCGTCCCGCTGGGGCGGTCACTTCTTCTTGCCGTCCTTGCCGGCCTCGGCGGCGTCGGAGGAGAGCGCGGCGATGAAGGCCTCCTGCGGCACCTCGACGGAGCCGATGTTCTTCATGCGCTTCTTGCCCTCCTTCTGCTTCTCCAGGAGCTTGCGCTTGCGGGAGATGTCGCCGCCGTAGCACTTCGAGAGCACGTCCTTGCGCATGGCGCGGATGTTCTCGCGGGCGATGATGCGCGCGCCGATCGCGGCCTGGATCGGGACCTCGAACTGCTGGCGCGGGATGAGGTTCTTGAGCTTCCCGGCCATCTCGACGCCGTAGTTGTACGCCTTGTCGCGATGGACGATCGCGCTGAAGGCATCGACCGGCTCACCCTGCAGCAGCATGTCGACCTTGACGAGATCGGCGGTCTGGGAGCCGGAGACGTCGTAGTCGAGGGAGGCGTAGCCGCGCGTCTTCGACTTCAGCTGGTCGAAGAAGTCGAAGACGATCTCCGCGAGCGGCAGGGTGTAGCGCAGCTCGACGCGGTCCTCGCTGAGGTAGTCCATGCCGCCGAGCTGGCCGCGCTTGGACTGGCACAGCTCCATCACGGCGCCGATGAACTCGCTCGGCACCAGGATGGTCGCCTTCGTGATCGGCTCGCTGATCTCCGCGACCTTGCCCGTGGGGAAGTCGGAGGGGTTCAGCACCTCGACCTCGGTGCCGTCCTCCATCCGCACGTGGTAGACGACGGAGGGCGCGGTGGAGATGAGGTCGAGGTCGAACTCGCGCTCGAGGCGCTCACGGATGATCTCGAGGTGCAGCAGGCCCAGGAACCCGACGCGGAAGCCGAAGCCGAGAGCGGTCGAGGTCTCCGGCTCGTAGTTCAGGGCCGCGTCGTTGAGCTTGAGCTTGTCGAGGGCGTCGCGCAGCGCCGGGTAGTCCGAGCCGTCGATCGGGAAGAGCCCGGAGTAGACCATGGGCTTGGGGTCCGAGTAGCCGGCCAGCGCCTCGGTCGCCCCGCGCACCGAGGTGGTGATGGTGTCGCCCACCTTGGACTGACGCACGTCCTTCACACCGGTGATCAGGTAGCCCACCTCGCCGGGGCCGATGCCCGTGGTGGGATGCGGCTCCGGGGAGCTCACGCCGATCTCGAGCAGCTCGTGGTGGGCACCGGTGGACATCATGTCGATCCGGTCGCGGGCGCGCAGGTAGCCGTCGACCACGCGGACGTAGGTGACCACGCCGCGGTAGGTGTCGTACACGGAGTCGAAGATCATCGCGCGGCAGGGCGCCTCGACCTGTCCCTCGGGGGCGGGGAGGGTCCGCACCACGTGGTCGAGCAGCTCGGGCACGCCCTGGCCGGTCTTGCCGGAGACCCGCAGCACGTCCTCCGGCTCGACCCCCACCAGCTGGCCGATCTCCGCGGCGTACTTCTCCGGGTCCGCGCCGGGCAGATCGATCTTGTTGAGGACGGGGATGATGGTGAGGTCGTTCTCCATCGCGAGATACAGGTTCGCGAGGGTCTGCGCCTCGATGCCCTGGGCGGCGTCGACGAGCAGGATCGCGCCCTCGCAGGCGGCCAGCGAGCGGGAGACCTCGTAGGTGAAGTCGACGTGGCCGGGGGTGTCGATCATGTTCAGGGCGTAGTTCACGCCGTCGACCTGCCACGGCATGCGCACGGCCTGGCTCTTCACGGTGATGCCGCGCTCGCGCTCGATGTCCATGCGGTCGAGGTACTGGGCGCGCATCGCGCGCTCGTCGACGATCCCCGTGATCTGCAGCATCCGGTCGGCCAGCGTCGACTTGCCATGGTCGATGTGGGCGATGATGCAGAAGTTGCGGAGCCGCTCCTGGGGCGTCGACGCGGGCACGATGTCCCGGGCCTCATCGGCAGCGATCCTCGGGGTCACCGGCATTCGTCCTCTCGTACGGGGATCCGGGCGCGCGCGTGCGCCGGGCATCGGTCCATCGTCTCACGGTCGGCTCCCGTCGCCGCCTCGCCCCGGCGCCGACGGGCCGACGTCACACGGGCTCGTCGGGTCCGGGGTGCCCCTCGCTCAGCTCGCGGGATGGAAGTAGGTCGCACCGAGCGCGCGGGTGACGGCGCCCGTGACCATCTGCAGCTGCTCCATCTCCTCCTCGAAGTCCGCGACCAGGTCCTCGAGGGAGCGGAAGCGGAGGCTCGCCGCGGCGCGGCCCACGATCCGCCGTCCCGGCTCCTCGGTGCCCATACGGTCGAAGGTCGAGCCGTGGAGCTTGGCGAGGGTGTCGAGCGCCTCGTCGACCTCCATCAGGCAGTACGCGGCCGAGCGCGGGAAGATCGAGTCCAGCAGCAGGAACTCGATCGCGCGCGAGGCCCGCACCCGCCCGCGGTAGGAGCGGATGTACGCCTCGTGGGCGCTGCAGGTGCGCAGCAGCAGCACGGTCGAGGCGTCGGTGGTGTTCTCGAGGTCGTGCCCCTGCAGGACTCGGGCGAGCATGTCCACCCGCTCGAGCAGCTGGCCGATGCGCAGGAACAGCCACGCCTCGTCACGGGTCATCGAGGAGTCGATCAGGCCCGTCACCACGGCGCAGCGGTCCGTGGCGTACTGGAAGGCGCCGTGCATCCGGGAGGGCCACAGCTGACGGGGCAGGCCGAGGGTGGTGGCGTTGATCGACTCCCACACCTCGGTGGACAGCACCTCGCGGGCGCCGCGCGCGTTCTCCCGCGCCGCCTGCAGCGCCCCGGCGACCGAGGAGGGGTTCGCGCGATCGGTGACCAGGTCCTCGAGCACCTCCTGCACGGTGAGCTGCTCCTCGGCCGGCCGCTGGATCCCGAAGATCTCGTACAGCGCGCGGCAGGAGTCGGAGACCCCGAGGTCCGGGTCCTCGGTGAGGGACTGCAGCCCCACGTCGAGGATGCGGGCGGTCTGATCGGCTCGCTCGACGTAGCGGCCGATCCAGAACATCGAGTCGGCGATCCTACTGAGCATCATCGGCCCCCTTCGGCGCGGTGTCGGTCTCCAGGTCCAGGGCGTCCTCCACGTCGATCAGCGGGATCGCGGCGGTGACCGGCGCGGGCTCGCGGACGCTCGGCTCGGCCGCCTCCTCGCGGGGGTCGTCGAACTCGTCGCCGTCGAGGTCGGTGGGGTCCTCGATCCCCTCCTCCGCGAATACGGCCGACGGGACCTCGCCGGCGGCGGGTCCGGCCCCCGGGGCCGAGCGCTCGGGAGCGAGCACCCAGGTGTCCTTGGAGCCGCCGCCGCGGGAGGAGTTCACGATCATCTCGCCGCGAGGCAGGGCGACCCGGGTCAGTCCACCGGGCAACACCCACACGTCGTCGCCGCTGTTCAGGGCGAAGGGGCGCAGGTCCACGTGGCGCGGCTCGGGCCCGTCCTCGACGAGGGTGGGGATGGTGGAGAGCTGCACGACGGGCTGCGCGATCCAGCCTCGGGGGTCGGCGCGCAGCCGCTCCCGCAGGGCGTCGAGCTCCGCGGTGCTCGCAGCGGGACCGATCACGATGCCCTTGCCCCCGGAGCCGTCGACGGGCTTGACCACCAGCTCGTCGAGCCGGTCGAGCACCTCGGCGAGGGACTCGGGTTCCTCGAGGCGCCAGGTGTCGACATTGGGGAGGATCGGCTCCTCGGAGAGGTAGTAGCGCACCAGGTCGGGCACGTAGGTGTAGGTCAGCTTGTCGTCGCCGATGCCGTTGCCGATCGCATTGGCGACGACGACCGTGCCCGCGAGGATCGCCCGGACCAGACCGGGCACGCCGAGCATGGAGTCGGGGCGGAACACCTCGGGGTCGATGAAGTCGTCGTCGGTGCGCTTGTAGATGACGTCGACGCGGCGCAGTCCGGCGGTGGTGCGCATGTAGATGCGGTCGTTGCGCTCCACGAGGTCGCCGGCCTCGACCAGCTCGACGCCCATCGTCCGCGCGAGCAGGGAATGCTCGAAGTACGCGCTGTTGAAGCGGCCCGGGGTGAGGACGACGACGGTCGGGTCCTCCTCCGCGGTGTCCGGGGCGGCGGCCTGCAGGGCGGAGAGCAGCCGGCCCGGGTACTCGCCGACCCGGCGCACGGGGCGGCTCGTGAACAGCTCCGGGAAGGTCTGCGCCATGGCGCGGCGGTTAGAGAGGACGTAGCTGACCCCGCTGGGGGTGCGGACGTTGTCCTCGAGCACGCGGAACTCGCCCGAGCCGTCGCGCACGAGGTCGATGCCGGAGATGTGGATGCGCACGCCGTTCGGCGGCCGGTAGCCGCGCATCGCGTCGACGACATAGGTCGAGGAGCGAACCAGCTGCTCGGGGATCACCCCGTCGGCGACCGCGCGCTCCTCGGTGTAGAGGTCGTCGAGGAAGTGCTCGAGGGCGCGGACGCGCTGGGCGATGCCCCGCGAGACGCGCGCCCACTCCTCGGCGTCGATCACCCGGGGGATCGCGTCGATCGGGAAGGGGCGCTCCTCCCCGGCGTAGTCGAAGGTGATGCCCTGGTCGAGATAACTGCGAGCGAGCGACTCGGAGCGGGCACGGAACTCCTCGGGGCCGAGCCCCGAGAGCGCCTCGTGCAGGGCGGCGTAGGTGGGGCGCACGACGCCGTCGGGCGCGAACATCTCGTCGTTGCCCGCGCTGGGGTCGACGCTCCGGAACAGCGGGGTGGAGGTCATGCGTACCATTCAACACCGTCCCCACCTCGGCTCGGGCGAGAGCGCCCAGGAAGAGACGACCCATGTCGCTGCTGTCCCGGCTCGGTTCCCTCGCCCGCACCCTCGCCCGCGATCCGCAGGTCCGTCACGGGGTCACGCGACTCGGGCGGGAGGCCCTCGAGTCCGTCCGCGAGCGACGACGCGGCACGCCGCAGGAGGCGCGCCGCCCGGGCGCGTCGGACTCCCCGGCCCGCCGGACCGACACCCCGGAACGTCCCGGACAGGAGACCGCGGGACAGCGATCCTCGGACGGCGCCGAGAGCGACGGCGCGCTGCACGACCGCACCGGCTCCTCCGCTCTCGCGCTCGAGTACGCGCCCCGGGACGACGACCACGCCGATCCGGGCGAGATCGCCTGGGCCTGGGTGCCGTTCGAGGAGGACATCACCCACGGAAAGGACCGCCCGGTGCTGGTCCTGGGCCGCGAGGACGCCGCCGTCGGCGGACGGGACGGCAGCGGTGACGTGCTGATCGCCCTGATGCTCACCTCCCGCGACCGCGCCGCCACCGGCGGGGTCTCCACCGACGAGCACGGTGCGACGTGGGTGGACATCGGCTCCGGGGACTGGGACGCGCAGGGGCGCCCCTCCGAGGTGCGCGCCGACCGGCTGCTGCGGATCGCCCCCGGGACGGTGCGCCGCGAGGGGGCCCGGCTGGACCGCGACCGCTACGACCGCGTCGCCGCGGCGGTGCGCCGAGTGCACGGCTGGTGAGGCCGATGACCAGGCCGATCATCTGAGAGACACGCCGCACATAGGGTTCGTGGCGAGGTTCCGCTCTGCTAGAGTCCTTCTCCGTATGTGTGACATACCGTTCGGTGTGCGCAAGCCGTCGACCCGCCGTGTCAGGGTCGAGGGATCTGCGACCCGGATGAGTACTCGTGGCAGCGTCCCGGTACCGACGTCTCCAGGCGAATCCCCACCGCCGTCCCCGTCGATGCCGGTCCTCGGCCGCCGCGGGAGATCCACCAGAGCATCACAAGAGAAGAGTCTTCGTGGCAAACATCAAGTCCCAGATCAAGCGGAACAAGACGAACGAGAAGGCGCGCCTGCGCAACCGTGCGTACAAGTCCGAGCTCAAGACCTACGTGCGCAAGGTGCGCGCTGCCGTCACCGCGGGCGACGCCGACGCCGCCGGCGAGGCGCTGAAGCTCGCCTCGCGCAAGCTCGACAAGGCCGTCTCCAAGGGCGTCATCCACCAGAACCAGGCCGCGAACCGCAAGTCCGGTCTCGCCAAGCTGGTGGCTTCCGTCCAGGCCTGATCGCCCGGCACCACGCCTCGGGAGAGCCCCGCATGCCCCGGCATGCGGGGCTCTGCTGCGTCCAGGCCCGCTGCGCGCGATGATCCGATGGGCCGGACCGGGCCAGCCCGCGTCCCCGGGGCCGCGGGACGGCGGCGGTCCACTCCCCCGCCGGCGTCCCGGACGCCACCGGCGGCCCGGACCGTTCCTCCCCAGGGGCGGTCCGTCCCCAACCGTCCCGCTCCGGACGCGCTCTGCGGCGCCCCGATCTACGGTCGCGCCATGGGAGCATCACGAGAAGCAGGGCGCGGGTCCCGGCGGGCCGCGCGACACCGGCGGGCATCGGCGGGGCCCGGAACCGTCCCGCGCGACGAACCGGAGCCGCTCGACGCGGACGAGCCGCTGGTCCGTCGCCTCGACCACGCCCCGCAGCGCCCTTCCCGCCTGCGCCGCCTCCCCGCGCCGACGCCCGCGGCGCTCGTCGGCCTCGCGGTGCTCGTGCTCATCGCGGGCGGCGTCATCCATCTCTCGAGCGCGGGCACCGCCGTCCCCCTCGACGAGACCGCCGCGACGGGAGAAGAGGTGCCCACGGGCGCCAGTGATACGGGGAGCGGCGCCGGGAACAGCGCGGGAAGTGGCGCAACGGCCCCGACTCCCTCGGAGGGGCCTTCCACCGCCCCGGAGGACTCGGCCGGGGCCGAAGCGGAGAGCACCGACGAGGTGGTCGTGCACGTCTCCGGCGCGGTCACGGCGCCGGGTCTCGTGCGCCTGCCCGCGGGGTCCCGCGTCGACGATGCGCTGCGCGCGGCCGGGGGGACCACCGAGGAGGCGGACCTCTCGGCGATCAATCTCGCCCGGCCCCTGACCGACGGCGAGCAGGTGCACGTACCCCGGCCCGGGGAGGAGCCGCCGCCCGTGGCCGCGGCCCCGGCGGGGTCCTCCGGGGAGCCCGGCGCCGGAGACGGCGCCCCCGCCTCCGCAGCGTCTCCGATCGACCTCAACACCGCGACGGTGCAGCAGCTCGTCGAGCTGCCCGGGGTAGGCCCCGCGATCGCGCAGCGGATCGTCGACCATCGCGAGGCGAACGGCCCCTTCACCTCGGTCGACGACCTGCTCGAGGTCTCGGGGATCGGCCCAGCGACCCTCGAGAAGATCCGTCCCCTCGCCACCGTGTGAGCTCCCGATGCGCCGCTCCGACCTGCTCCTGCTCCCCGGCGCCACCGCCGTCTGGGCTCTCGCCGTCCTCGGCGTCACCGCGGGGGCCGCCGCCGCGATCGCCGCGGGCGCCGTCCTCATCGCCCTCGTCCTCACCGCGATCCTGCTGACCGGCGGCACCAGCACCGCACAAGGTCTGTTCGCGCATGTGGCCGTGGTGGTCCTCGCCGGGGCGCTGCTGTTCCCCGCCCTGCTCCGGCACAGCGGCACCGACACCGCGCTCGAGGACGCCGCCGCGTCGGGACGGATCGTCGAGCTCACGCTCGTCGCCGGTGGAGACCCGGCAGCGCCGACGAGCGGACCCGCGTGGAGTCGCGGCGGCCTGCAGACGATGGCGCGCACCGTCCGCGGCACCGTCCGCATCGGCCGTGAGGAGAGCCGCCTGCCCGCCTCCGTCCCCCTGCTGCTGCGCGCCGACGGAGCGGCCGCCGAAGACCTCGGCCAGGCCCGGGACAGCGACCACCTCCTCGTGCGCGGCACCCTCTCCGCCTCGGGAGGCCTGCTGGTCCTGCGCGCGCACGAGGTGACGGTGCTCGGCCGGGGCGGGCCGGTGGGCCACGCCCAGGAACTGCGGCACCGACTGCGCGCCGAGGCGAGGGAGGCGACCTCCCACCTGCCCCCGGATGAGGCCGCGCTCGCCCGCGGCATGACCACCGGGGACACCGCGGGCCTGAGCGCGCGCAGCGAGGAGATCATGCAGCGCGCCGGGATCTCGCACCTGGTCGCGGTCTCCGGCGCGAACATCGCCCTGGTGCTCGCCGCCGTGCTCGGGCCGCTGCTGCTCGCCGGGGTGCGCCGACGGCCGCGGATCGCCCTGGCAGGCCTGGCGATGGCCGGCTACGTGTGGATCGTCGGCGACGAGCCGAGCGTGCAGCGCGCCGCGACCATGGCCGCGCCGCTCCTCGCCGCCCGCTTCGCTGGGGTGCGCGCCTCCCCCGTCGCGGCCCTCGCGCTGACGATCGCGCTGTGGTCGGTGCTCGACCCCGTCACCGCCGCGTCGATCGGTTTCCTGCTCTCCGCCCTCGCGACCGCCGCGATCCTTCTCGCCGCGCCCCCGCTCGGCCGCGCGCTGGTCGCGATGAGCGGCGAGCGGATCGGGGAGACCACCGCGCTCGTCCTCGCCGTGCCCCTCGTCGCCCAGTTCGCCTGCACCCCGCTGCTGATCCTGCTCTCCCCCGAGGTGTCCGTCTGGGCAGTCCCCGTGAACATGATCGTTGGGCCCCTCGTCGGGCCCTCGACCGTGATCGGCCTCGTCGCCCTCGTGCTGGGCACGGTGCTACCCGGGGTCGCCGCCGTGCTGTTCACGGTCGCCGCGGGCGGCGCTCACCTGGTGCTGCTCGTGGCCCGCACGGCGGACGCCCTGCCCGGCTCACGGATCTCCGTGCCCGAGGGGACCGCTGGGGTGCTCCTCGCGATCGCGGCGATCCTCGGCCTCGCCCTCGCGATCGCCGGCCGTCGACGGCGGCTGGTGCGCTGGGCGAGCGCGGCCGTACTGGTCGCCCTGCTGGCACCGACCGTCGGACGGGTGGCGCTGCCCGGGAGGAGCTCCCCGGAGTGGATCGTCGCCGCCTGCGCCGTCGGCCAGGGGGATGCGGTGCTGCTGCGCTCAATCGGGCCGCCGGCGCGGGCGGTGACCGTCCTGATCGACACCGGACCGGAGCCCGAGCCGCTGCGCGAATGCCTGGATCGGCTGGGGGTGCAGCGCATCGACCTGCTCGTCCTGTCCCATCCGCATGCAGACCACACCGGGGGCCGGGCCGCACTCTCCGGTGCCCGCCTCCCGGCCGAGCAGTGGATCTGTCCGCTGCCCGAGGCCGCCGGGCAGGTCGTGCCCGGTCCCGCCGCGCGGGCCGCCCGCACGGGGGACGCCTGGGAGCGGGACGGGCTCACGCTCGAGGTGCTGTGGCCGCCGAGCGCGGAGGCGGCGCAATCGGCCGCTGCCCGCGAGGACGGCTCCGGGGAGGGCGATGCCGCGAACGACTGCTCACTCGCCCTGTCCGTGCGCTGGCCCGACGGCACGCGCCTGGTGAGTCTCGGCGACCTGGAGCCCGTCGCGCAGGCCGAGCTGGAAGCGCTCGATCCCGGGCCGACGGACCTCCTCAAGGTCGCCCATCACGGCTCGCGGCGTCAGGATCCGGGTCTGTACGCGCAGCTGGACGCGGACCTCGCCCTGATCACCGTCGGCGCCGACAACACCTTCGGCCATCCCACGGACGACCTCCTGGACCTGCTCGCCGGCACGGGCACCCGGGCTGTGCGCACCGACCGCCACGGCACCGTCGTACTCCCCGCCGAGGACCCCGGGGCGCCACGCTCCGTCGGCCCCGCCCGCTAGGATCGTGCGGGTCCCCGAGCAGTCAGGAGCTCCCGTGAGCGATGTCGAGTGGCACAGCGTCCCCCTCGCCCCGATCGTGCTCCTCCAGGGCACCGAGCCGCTGATCGCCTCGCGCGCCCTCGAGCGGCTGCGGCGCCTCGCCCAGGAGGCCGATCCCTCGGTCGCGGTCCACGAGCTGGTGGGCGAGTCCGCGGGGGCGGGAGCACTCGCGCAGGTCGCGAGCCCGTCGCTCTTCGGGGAGCCGCGCTTCGTGGTGGTGCCCGAGCTGCAGTCCGCCCCGGACGCCCTGGTCGGCGAGCTGCTCGACTACCTGCCGCGGCCCGAACCGGATGTCACCCTGGTCCTCATCCACCGCGGCGGCAACCGCGGGAAGAAGCTGCTGGACGCGCTGAAGAAGGCGGGGGTGCCGCGGGTCGACGCGAGCCCCGTGAAGCGCCTGCAGGACAAGCAGGCCTTCGTCGCCGCGGAGTTCGCCCGCACCGAGCGCCGGATCCAGCCGGAGGCTCTCGGCGCGCTCGTGGACGCCTTCGGCACCGATCTCTCCGAGCTCGCTGCCATCAGCCGTCAGCTCATCCACGACTCCATGCCCGAGCCGGGGCAGCAGGCACCGGTGGTGAGCCTCGAGGACGTCCACGCCCTCACGGCCGGTCGTGTCGAGTCCACCGCCTTCGCCGTGGCCGATGCCGCGATCGCCGGGCGCGAGCAGGAGGCGCTGCAGCTCCTCCAGCAGGCACAGCTCGCCGGGGCCGATCCCGTGCCGATCGTCGCCGCGATCGCCTCGAAGATGCGCTCGCTCGCGAAGGTCACCGCCCCGAACGCGAGCGCCCGCACCCTGGGCATGCCGGACTGGATGCTGCGCAACCTCGGACGCGAGGCGCGCGCCTGGAACGACCGTTCCCTCGCCCGGGCGCTCGAGGCGGTGGCGCGCGCGGATCATGAGGTGAAGGGCGCCGGCCGTGATCCCCGCTGGTCGGTGCAGCGCATGGTCATGGAGATCTGCCGGGCTCGACGCGCCGCCCGCTGAGGGACGGGCTCGGATCAGCCTGTCAGATCAGCCCATCGGATCAGGCTCTCAGATCAGTTCGTCAGATCAGCCCGAAGGTCGCGAGCCACTGCCGCCAGAAGCCGGCGGCGATCACCAGGATCACCAGCAGGTACCAGGCGAGGGTCAGCACCACCCAGTGCCGCAGCACGCGGGCGAGGGGCGTCGGGAGGCGCAGGTCCCCCGCCTCGATCGTGTGGGCGAGCGCCGCGAAGAACATCGGCGCCGTGACCGTCCACACCACCATGCACCACGGGCACAGGGCGCGGATCACGAAGATCGCCGAGATCGCCAGGAAGTGGATGTACCCGAAGGCGAAGGTCATGCCGCCGAGCCGTGCCCAGCGGAACCAGCGCGGCAGCGTCGTGCCGGAGATCATCAGCGCGCCGATCGCCCCCATGATCGCGAAGCCCGCCAGGCCGATCGCCTGGTTCGGCAGGCCCAGAGCGCTCGCCTGCCAGGTCATCATCACGTTGCCGCAGGAGATGAACGGGTTGATGTCGCAGGAGAGGGAGGCGCCCGGGTTCTCGAGCAGGTACTCCTTGTCGATCATCAGCGTCAAGGCCGCGAGCCAGCCCACGAGGCCGCCGATCAGCAGCACCAGGCCCGTGGTGCGAGCAGGAGCGCGTCGTCGGGCGGCGCGTGCGGCGGCGATCTCGGCCTCGACCTCGGCGAGCAGCTCGGCGTCCGAATCGTGCTCAACGTCCGAGCCGTGCTCGGGATCGGTCGCCGCTCCTCGGGACGCGTCGGACGAGGCTGCGGGGCGGGCGGTGTCGCTCATGGGCTGCGCTTCCGGGACGGAGGGACGGGAAAGAGAGGACGGGACGGAGAGGACGGGAACGAGAGGCCGGGCGCCGGGGCCGCGGGACGGGGCGGATCAGCCGCGCACGGGGTGCTCCCGGAACCAGGCGGCGAGGCGCTCGTTGCCCTCGTCGAGGGACACCTCGGGCCTCCAGTGCAGACGCTCCTGGGTGCGCCGCTGGTCGAACCAGTGCGCGGTGGACATCTGCTCGGCGAGGAACTCGGTCATCGGCGGCTCGTCGGTCCCGGGCCGCACCTCCCAAAGCCGCTCGATGACCCGACCGGCGAGGCGTGCGGCGGCTCCGGGCACCCGCAGACGGGGCCGGGGCACGCCGGCGGCGTCGCACCAGCCGTGGAAGACGTCGCGGACGGTGCGGGGCTCCCCGTTCGTGACCACGAAGCTCTCGCCGTGCACGTCCTCGATGCGGTCCAGCGCCGCGACGATCGCGGAGGCGGCGTTGTCGACATAGGTGGTGTCGATCAGGGCCATGCCCTCGTCGAGCAGAGGCAGTCGCCCGCTCGCGGCGCGGTCCACGATCCGCCCCACCAGCTGGGTGTCCCCCGGACCCCACACGATGTGCGGGCGGACGCTGGTCACGAGCAGTCCGTCGGACCCGTCGGCGGCCATCGCGAGCAGCTCCGCAGAGGCCTTCGTGCGGGAGTACGGGCCGCGGGCCCGCTCGGGATCGGCCGGGGTCGCGTCCAGCCCCTCGATGGCGCGGCCCAGGTGCGCGACCGACGGGGACGAGACGTTCACGAGCGCGCCGCCGCCCCGAGCGCGCAGCGCCTCGACCACGTGGGAGGTGCCGCCGATGTTGATCGCCCGGTACTCCTCCTCCGGTCCGGAGATCGAGACCTTCGCGGCGAGGTGCACGACGGCGTCGACCCCGTCGACGGCGCGCCGGACGTCCTCCGCATCGGTCAGGTCGCCGCGCACGTCGGTGACGCCGGGGATTCCGGCCGGGCGGCGCTGGAACGCGGAGACTTCCGCCCCGCGGTCCCGCAGCAGGCTCGCGACGGCACCGCCCAGAATCCCAGAGGCGCCGGTGACCAGCACCTTCATCCCGCTCACAGGGAGTCCGCCCGCTCGCCGCGGAGGGTCTGCCCCGCCCAGCGGGACAGCGCGGCGCGGTCGATCTTCGAGTTGTGGCGGATGTCGGTGGGTAGGGCTCGCGTGGTGAACACGGCGACGACCTCGGCCCCGGTGCGGTCGCGCACCGCGCGGCGCACGGCCTCCTGCAGGGAGGTCTCGGCGGCGCGGGGCTTCCCCGCCTTGCCGGGCCGGTAGCCGTCCTCGGTCTCGAGGATCACGACGATCTGCTGGGTGCCGCGGGGGCCGACGACGGCGGCGCCGGCGCGGCGCACCGTCGGCACCGACTCGGCGGCCTCTTCCACCTGCACGGGGGTGAGCAGGCCGGCGGCCGTCGCGAGCACGTGCGCGGCGCGGCCCTCGATCCAGAGCCGTCCGGCCTCGTCGAGGTGGCCGACGTCGCCGGAGGCGTGCCAGCCCGCGAAGCGCATCGACGCGTGGGTGGTGCCCCACAGCATGAGGTAGCGGTCGCGCACGTGGGGGGCGCGGATCAGCACCTCGCCGGTGACGCCCGGCGCGGTGGTGATCTCGCCGGTGGTGCGGCCCTCGGCGTCCATGGCGGCGATCGCGACCTGCACCCGCGGGACGGGGGTACCGACGCACACGCCGGAGCCCTCCCCGGCGGCCTCGATGCCCTCGAGGTCGATCGCGGCGACGGCGAGGCACTCGGTCATGCCGTAGGGGGTGAGCGCGCGGGCGTGCGGCATCAGGTCCCGCAGCCCGCGCAGGAGGTGCGCGGGGATCGGGGCGCCGGCGGAGAAGAAGCTCGCGGCGGAGGCGAGGGCGGCCCGGCCGTGCTCGTCGAGATCCTTCGCGGTGTCCAGGATGTTGCGCAGCGCGGCGGGGGCGGTGAACACGGCGGGCTCGCCGAGCGCCGCGATCGCATCGGCCAGCGCGGAGGCGGTGAGCTCCCCGGGCCGGGTGATGTCCATGTCCGGCACGACGGTGGGGGCGCCGAGCGCCGGGCCGAGCAGGGCGAAGGGCGCGAAGCCCGCGACCAGTCCCCGCTCGGGGTCCAGCTGGAGGGTGTCGCCGACCGCCGTGAACATCGCGCTCATCTGCCGGTGGGTGTAGACGGCGCCCTTCGCGGGCCCGGTCGAGCCGGAGGTGAACAGGATCGCGGCGTCGTCCTCGGGATCGGGCCAGCTCGCCTCGAGAGGCGCGCCCAGATCGCGCATCAGCGAGCCGGAGCGGGCGAGCTGCGCGATCGAGGTCTCGACGCCGAAGGCGGTGCGATCCAGCGTCGGCAGCTGCTCGACGCTGATCCGACGTCCCGGCCAGCCGAGCGCCCGCGCGGCGGCCAGGGCCTTCGGGATCGCGATGATCCAGTCCGGGTGCGAGCCGATGACGGCGCGCGACAGTCCGGCGACGCCCAGGCCTGCGTCGGCGATGACCGCGACGGCGCCGATGCGCAGGCAGGCGTAGAGCACGGCGGTGAGGTCGGCGCCGGGGGTGATCAGTACGCTCACCCGGTCCCCGGGGCGCACGCCGTGGCCGAGGAGGCCCGCGGCGATGTCGTCGACCCTGCGGTTCAGCAGCGACCAGGAGATCTCGCGCGGCTCGCCGTCCCCGCCGTCCATCTCGACGACGGCGGGACTGTGGGCGTGCCGCGGATCGGCAGCGAGGCGGGCGATGGGCTCGCCGACGTGCCGCCCCGGGGCGGGCTCGGCGGCGGCCGACACCGGCGTCCAGGCGGTGCTCGCCGCGGGATCCAGCGGCTCCTCGGCGTCTCCGAAACGGGCGCGCAGCCAGTCCGCGACCAGGCCCGCGACGTCGGCATCCTCCCACACCAGATGGGAGGCGCCCTCGAATCGGTGCACGTCGGCATGGGGCACCCGGGTCAGCAGGTCCCGCAGGAAGCGGTCGGAGAAGGTGATGTCCCGCGGCCCCCACGCCATCAGGGTCGGGACGTGGAGCTCGGTGAGGCCCTGGGCGACCCGCTCGAGGGTCGCGCGCGAGGGATGGTCCGCGGCGGCGGGGATGTCGGCGACGAACTGGTCGATGCCCAGCCGGCGGGAGCGGCCACGGTACGGGGCGAGATAAGCGTCCTGGACCTCCTTCGGCAGCGGCGGCGACGACAGCGCGAGGGTCGTGCGCAGGAAGGCGTCGGTGAGGGAAGTGGAGGCGGTGCGGAAGCCGGGGGCCGAGGCGAGCTGCAGCGCCTTCGGCAGCGCCTCCTCGATCTCCTGATGCACCCCGGTGTTGGTGAGGATCATCCCGGCCAGGTCGTGCCGGTTGTCGAGCGCCCAGCCCGAGGAGATCAGACCGCCCCAGTCGTGCCCGACGGTCACCACCGGGCCGCGCAGGGAGAGCGCGTCGGTGAGCAGGGACAGGTCGGTGATGCGGTCCTGGTAGCGGCGCGTGACGCCGGTGCGCTCGGACCAACCCATGTCCAGTTGGTCCACGGCGATGACCCGCCAGGGGATGTCCTCGCGGATCAGGGAGCGGAACAGGAAGGAGTAGGTGGGGTTGCCGTGGACGGCGAGCAGCGTGCCGCGCGGGGCGATGCCGCGCTCGGCGAGCCACGGGACGGAGTCCAGCAGGTGCCAGCGGCGGGGCGTGCCAGTGTGGTCGCGCACCTCGAGGGTCCGGCTGAGCCGGGCGTCGACGCCGGGGAGGGCGGGGATCTCGGGGGCCTGCGCGCGGCGGCGGCCGGTCTGTCGCTCGGTCACCACTGGACCTCCATCATCGCGGTGTTCAGTCCGGAGCCCACGCCGAGCAGCAGCACGCGCTCCCCGCGCGCGATGTTGCCCTGGTGGTGGGCGAGGGTCATCGGCACCGCCTCGGCGGCGATGTTCCCCCAGTCGGGGAAGGTCACCGGGATGCGGTCCATACCCACCCCGGTGATCTTGGAGAAGTTGCGGGTGTACACCATCGAGACCTGGTGCGGGATGATGTGCTCGATCGAGCGGAAGTCGTGACCGGCCTCGTTGGCGGCCTTCCAGGTGTCGAGGATCAGGCTGATCCCGTTCTCCAGCAGTCCCGCGGAGTCGGTGCGCATGTCGTGCATGTCGCCGATACACAGCTCGTGGTGCTGGGTGCCGGCCCGCGCCTCGGTGCGGATCAGGCGGTGCCCCTCGGGGTGGGCGTCGGCCGGGCCGAGCACGGCGGCCGCGGCCCCGGAGCCGAGGGTGAGCGCCGCGAACTGGTTGTTGAAGTCCTCGCGCACCGCGGTCTTCGAGTTCAGGCGGTCGATGGTGCCGCGCTGGGCCCGCTCGACGTCCTCCGCACCGACGATCAGTGCATAGCGGATCTGGCCGGAGTCGATCATGCCGGCCGCCATGGTCATGGCGTTGACGAAGCCCAGGCAGGCGTTGGTGATGTCGAAGTTCATCGCGCTCGTGGGCAGGCCCAGCGAGTGGTGCACGGTCGTGGCGACCGCGGGCTCGAGGTGCTGACGGGACACCGAGGCGTTGATGATCAGGTCCACCTGATCGCGGACGATCCCGGCCTTGGCGATGGCGCGCTCGGCGGCGAGGACCACGCCCTGCCGCCAGCCGTTCTCCCGATCGCGCCACCAGCGGCGCTCGTAGACGCCGGCCACACGCTGCAGCACGCCCTTGGGCAGACGGAGCCGTTTGCGGGCGGGCGCGAGCATCTCGTCGATCTCATCGGAGGTGACGGTGACCTGCGGCAGCGACATCTCCACCGAGAGCAGGCTCGCGTTCTGATGGACGAATCCCGTGTTCCCGTTCCCACTGGCCATCTGCGCGCTGTACCTCGTTCGTTCCGTGCCGTGTCTCGTCGCATGGCCGCCCGGCGCATGCATCGGCCATTGTCACACCCGCCCCTGGAGGGTGTCCGACGGGGTGGCGGATCCCACGTCGCTCAGGCGGGGTCGTCCCCCGGGGCCCGGTCGTTTCCCTCGCCCTGCGGTGCCCCGCCCTGCGGTGCCCCGCCCTGCGGGTCCACGCCCTCGTCGCCGTCGTCAAGGTGGTGGCCGAGGTGGTGGCGGGCGAACAGCAGGCACTGGCGCAGCACCTGCTCGCGCTTCTCGGCGTTGCCGCTCGTGGAGACCTCGAGCAGCACGGACCCCTGCCAGCCCCGGTTCGCGAGGCGGCGCAGCACCTCTGCGCACGGCTGGTTGCCCTCGCCGGGCGGGAGATGCTCGTCCTTGGTCGTGCGTCCGGAGCCGTCGGCGAGATGCAGGTGCGTGAGCCGATCCCCGAGACGGTCGATCATCGCGAGCGCGTCGTCGCCCGCGGTCGCGGCATGGGAGAGGTCCACGGTGACGTGCTCGTAGTCCTCGTCGGTGGGGTCGTGGTCCGGGAGGTAGGTCATCAGCTCCCGCACGCCGAGCCGCCACGGGTACATGTTCTCGACCGCGATCGCGATGCCGTGGCGTGCCTCGAGCTCGGCCACCCCGGCCACGAACTCCTTCGCATAGGAGCCCTGCCAGCGGAACGGCGGGTGCGCGACCACCGTCGGCACCTCCAGCTCCTTCGCCAGCTCGACCGTGCGCTCGATCTTCACCCACGGATCTCGGCCCCACAGGCCCTGGAGCAGGAAGAGGGTCGGGGCGTGCAGCGAGAGGATCGGCTGCTCGTACCGCTCGACGTACTCGCGCAGCCGGTCCGGGTCCTGGCTGTCCTTGGCGTAGGAGACCATCACCTCGATCCCGTCGTAGCCGATCTCCGCGGCGAGACGGAAGCACTCCTCGACGCCGGCCGGGAAGACCGACGAGGTCGACAGACCCACAGGGATGCGCCGCTGCGGGTTCTGCTCGGAGCGCGGATCCCCGGCGGAGAGGCGCTTGAACAGCTCCTCGCGGCTCGCCCGCTGCGCACGGTTGGGGCGCGTGTACGGCTTGCGCGAGGCCAAGCGCGGCGTCCCCGTCGTAGGACGGTCTCGGCGTGGGTTCACGGCGGCTCCTCGGTCGGGATCGGGCCGAGGTCAGTATGCAACAGCACCGCCCCTAGACTCCTCGGCATGCGTGCACGCGAGCTCACCGCCGACGACCTCCTCCCCTATCAGCGGCTCACCCGTCTCGCCTTCGGCGGCGGCCCGGTCACCGAGCAGGAGGCCCGCCCCTTCTCCCCCGGGCTGATCCCGCTGGGCATCTCCTCCGCCGATCTGCCGGGCGGGGCCGACGGGGTCATCGCCGCGGGGGCGCAGATCCGTCGGGACCGGATCACGCTCGGCGGCGGCACGGCCGACTGCGGCGGGATCGGCGGCGTCGCGGTCCATCCGGCGCACCGGGCCGGCGGGCTCTTCGGCGAGCTGATGACCGCCGTGATCGCCCGCTGCGCCACCGAGGGCATGGCGTTCTCGATGCTCTACCCGGCGAACGTCGCGATCTACCGCGCCCTCGGCTATCAGATCGTCTCCCAGGTGCAGAAGGTGCAGGTGCCGCTGCTCGACCTGCAGCGCCTGCGCCCCGTGCCCGGGACCCACCTGGAGGCCGTGACCGCGCAGTCCTTCGAGCGGGTCCACGCCCTCTACCGCGAGCTGACGGCCGGGGACAACGGCATGCTGACCCGGGAGGGGCCGCTGTTCCCGACCGGGCATCCGGGCGGCACCTGGGAGGCGGTGCTGCTGGTCGGCGAGGACGGCACCGACCGCGGCTACCTCTCCTTCACCCGCACGGGCGGCGAGGAGGGCATCGGCCTCGAGGTCCATGAGGTGCTCGGCCGCACCCGCGAGGACCGCCTCGCCCTGCTCCGCTCGCTCGGCACCTGGTCCACGGTGACCGAGCAGGTGCGGATCCGCGTGCGGGCCGAGGATCCCCTGCTCGACGCCCTCCCCGGAGGGCGCACGCGTATGGATCCGCAGCTGCAGCCCTGGGTGATGGTGCGGGTCATCGACACCGCCGCCGCACTCTCGGCCCGTCCGGCGCCCGCGGGGCTCGAGGGCACGCTGCGCCTCGTCGTCACCGATGACACGGTCCCCGCCGGCACCGCCCGGGCCGCGGGCGAGTTCGTCGTGCGGATCGCCGACGGGCGGGTCGTGGTGGACCTGGAAGGTGCGGCCGACGGGTCCGACGTCGGCGGAGTGTCCGGCTCTGTGCATCTCGACGTGCATGCCGCCGCGCTGCTGCTGATCGGCGGGCGCTCGATCGCCGACGCCGAACGGCTGGGCCTCGGCGCCCGGGCCGACGCCCCGGCCCGCGCACTGCTCGACACCCTTCTCTCCGGTCCGCGGCCTGCCGTCATGGACCAGTTCTGACCACGACCCCGATCCCTGGGAGGGACCAGGCCCGATGGCCAAGCTGCACTTCAAGTACGGAGCGATGAACTCCGGCAAGTCCGACACGCTGATCAAGACCGCCTACAACTACGACGAGCGTGGCCTCGCGACCCTCACCGTCAAGCCCGCCCTGGACACCAAGGGCGAGGACTGGGTGGTGGCCCGCGGCGGTGCCCGGCGCCGCGTCGACGTCCTCGCCCATGCCGGCGAGGACCTCCGGGAGCACGTGCTCCGCTCCGCACGGGAGCGGGAGCTGCTGCCGCTGCACTGCGTCCTCGTCGACGAGGCGCAGTTCCTCGAGCCCGACCAGATCGACCAGCTCTTCCTGATCGCGAAGCGGGACGGGATCTCGGTGATCTGCTACGGACTGCGCACCGACTTCCGCACGGCGACCTTCCCCGGAGCCCAGCGCCTCTTCGAGCTCGCCGACAACGTCGAGAAGCTGCCCACCATGTGCCGCTGCGGCTCGCAGGCCGAGTTCAACTGCCGCCGGGTCGGGGAGCGGTTCGTCTTCGAGGGCGAGCAGGTCGCGATCGACGGCGAGGACTCCGGTGCCGTCACCTACATGTCGCTGTGCGGACCGTGCTTCCTCGACGAGCAGACGACGGCCGGGGTGCGCGTGCTCGGCTGAGCACGGCACCCCGGCCGTCGGGTGCTGTGGCTGGGACGCAGACGATCAGGGCCCTCCCATCAGGCGGCGGGCCCGTCGGCCCCTGTGCTCAGGAGCTGAGCGGACCGCCCTCGGAGACCTCGGCGTCGCCACCCGCGGCGGACTCGCTCGCGGCCACCCCGTCGGCCGCGGCGGTGAGATCCTCGGACTTGTCGACGCCCTGGGCACCGTCGGCACCCTCGGTGTCCCCACCCGCCAGGCGCTGCTTCGCCCCGGCCGCCGCGGATCCCACGGCCTCCTGCACGGTGGCCGCGACCTCGGGGGCCTTCGCCTTCACGGTGTCCGCCGCCTCGTGCGCGGCCTTCCCGGCGGCGTCCTTCGCCTGCGCGGCGCGACGCTTGACCTCGGGGTCGTCGGCGACCTGACGGGCCGTGCGCTCGAGGGACTCGTACGGGCCCCGTCCCATCGAGGATCCGATCACGAAGCCGATCGCCACGCCGGCCAGAAAGATGAACTTCTTCATGGTGCTCTCCCCTGCACTCGGGACTACTGCGCCGGACCGCGGTCCGCACGCGCTGACATCCCGAGACTAGCGATCACGGTCCGGGAACGGCCAGGGATCGGCGCCGCGGAACCGCGCGGAGGAACTACGATCGCCGTGGGCGACGACGCCCGCACCGCATCACCCGCCGGCGATCCCGGCGTCCGAGGAGTCACCGAGTTGTCCACGCAGTCCGAGACCGCATCCCCCGCTCCCGCCCCCACCGCCCTCACCGTCGAGGACGTGTCCGCGCAGGTGCGCACCTGGTTGGCCGCCGCGGCCACCCGGCCCACCCCGGCCCCCGCCCGCCTGCTCTCCGACCTGCTGCAGGATCCGAAGGGACTCGACTTCACGCTCGCCTTCGTGGACCGGGTGATCCGCCCCGAGGATCCGCGGGCGGCGGCCGTCGAGCTGCGCCGCCTCGCCCAGGACCCGCCGGCCTTCCTCCCCGGCGCCCTGCGCCGCGCGGTCTCCCTCGGCGGCACCGCCTCCCGCCTCGCCCCGTCGGCCGTGGTGCCCACCGCGCAGGCCGCGATGCGGCGCATGGTCTCGCACCTGATCGTCGACGCCCGGCCCCGCCCGCTGTCCGCCGCCATCACCCGTCTCACCGCCGACGGCACCACCTTGAACATCAACCTGCTCGGCGAGGCCGTGCTCGGGGCGCAGGAGGCGGCGCGACGGCTCGAGGGCGTCCACGAGCTGGTGCGGCGTCCCGACGTCGACTACGTGTCGATCAAGGTCTCCTCCGTCGTCGACCACCTGCCCCTGTGGGCCGCGGACCGCACCGTCGACCACATCGTCGAGACCCTGCTCCCCCTATACCTGGTCTGCGCGCGCGCCGAGCAGCCCACCTTCCTCAACATGGACATGGAGGAGTACCGGGATCTCGAGCTGACCTTGAGGGTCTTCGAGAAGCTGCTGGACCGGCCCGAGCTCGAGCACCTGCATGCCGGGATCGTGTTGCAGGCGTATCTCCCCGACGCCCCGCGGGCGATGGCCCGCCTGCGCGCCTTCGCCGAAAAGCGGGTCGCCGCGGGCGGCGCCCCGATCAAGGTGCGCCTGGTCAAGGGCGCGAACCTGGCCATGGAACGGGTCGACGCCTCCGTGCACGGCTGGCCCGCGGCTCCGCTCGGCAGCAAGGAGGAGACCGATGCCCAGTACAAGCGGATGCTCCTGGAGGCCCTGGACCCGCAGGGGCTCGCCGCGGTGCATCTCGGCGTCGCCGGCCACAATCTCTTCGACCTCGCCTTCGCCCACCTGCTGATGCGCGAACGGGGCATCCCCGCCGGGCCGGACAGCGGCGTCGAGTTCGAGATGCTCGCCGGCATGGCACCCGCCCAGCAGGCGGTGGTGCGGGAGACCGTCGGCACCATGCGCCTGTACGTCCCCGTCGTGCAGCCCCGGCACTTCGACGTGGCGGTGTCCTACCTGGTGCGCCGGCTCGAGGAGAACGCCTCCTCCGAGAACTTCCTGTCCGCCGCCTTCCGGCTCGAGGACAGCGACGAGCTCTTCGCCCGGGAGGAGGGGCGCTTCGCGCGCGCCCTCGAGCGCGCCCTCGGCGAGACCTCCGTCCCCACGCATCGCGTCCAGGACCGCAGCCACGAGGTCAGCGGCGGGCGCGTCGACCTGAACACCGAGACGATCCCATCCGTGCCCGGCGCCTTCCGCAACACCCCCGACACGGACCTGTCGACCCCCGCGAACCAGGCGTGGGCCGAGGGGATCACGCGGCGCATCCGCTGCTCGACCCTTGGCGAGACCGAGGCGAAGGCGGCCCGCGTCGAGTCCGCCGACGAGGTCGACGCCGCGATCACCCGCGCCCTCGCGGCCCAACCGCGCTGGGCGGCGCTCCCCGTCGAGAAGCGCGCCATGCTGCTGCGCCGCACCGCGGGAGTCCTGGCCGCGCACCGCGCCGAGCTGCTCGAGGTGATGGCCGACGAGACCGGCAAGACCCTCGAGCAGGGAGACCCCGAGGTGTCCGAGGCGATCGACTTCGCCCTCTACTACGCCGAGCAGGCGGAGCGGCTCGCCGCACACCCCGAGCTGGTCTCGACCCCCCGCCCGCTCACCCTGGTCACCCCGCCGTGGAACTTCCCGATCGCGATCCCGACCGGCGGCGTGCTCGCTGCCCTCGTGACCGGCAGCGCCGTGCTCATGAAGCCCGCCCCGCAGGCGCTGCGCTGCGGCGCGTTGCTGGGACGGCTGCTCCAGGAGGCCGGCTTCCCCGAGGGGGTGCTGACGGTCCTGGACGTCCCTGAGGACGAGACCGGTCGGGCGCTGATCTCCGATCCCCGTATCGACCAGCTGATCCTCACGGGGGCCTCGGAGACCGCGGCGCTGTTCGCCTCGTGGCGGCCCGAGCTGCGGATCCTCGCCGAGACCAGCGGGAAGAACGCGATCGTGGTGACCCCGCAGGCGGATCTGGATCTCGCCGCCCGGGACCTGGCCGCGAGCGCCTTCGGCCACGCCGGGCAGAAGTGCTCGGCCGCCTCGCTCGCGATCGTGGTCGGATCCGTGGCCCGCTCGCGGCGTTTCTACGCCCAGCTCGCCGACGCGGTCCTGAGTCTCGACGTCGACCACCCGATCGAGCCCACCGCCCAGATGGGCCCCGTCATCGAGACCCCCGGGGAGAAGCTCCGCGCCGGGCTCACCGAGCTCGGCCCCGGCGAGAGCTGGCTCGCCGAGCCGAAGCCCCTCGACGACGAGGGACGTCTGTTCTCCCCCGGCGTGCGCACCGGGGTCCGGGAGGGATCCGCCTTCCACCGCACCGAGTACTTCGGGCCGGTGCTCGGCATCATGGAGGCCCCGACGCTCGCGGACGCGGTGCGGATGCAGAACGGCACCGACTTCGGGCTCACCGCGGGCCTGCACTCCCTGGACCCGGCCGAGATCGCCTGGTGGACTGAGCACGTCGAGGCTGGGAACCTCTACGTGAACCGCGGCATCACCGGCGCGATCGTGCAGCGCCAGCCCTTCGGAGGCTGGAAGCGGTCCGCGATCGGGCAGACCGCGAAGGCCGGCGGCCCCAACTACCTCGTGCACCTGATGGACCACACCGAGGCGGACGCGCTGCCCGACCCCTCCGATCCGGCCTGGCTCGAGGCGGCCCGCCGCTCGGACCGCGAGCACCGTGCCGGCGTCTTCGCCCCCCGGGACGAGCAGGACCTGCACGGAGAGATCAACGTCCTGCGATACCTGCCGCTGCCGGTGCTGGTGCGCGCCGAGCAGGGCACCACCGCCGCGCAGCTGCGCCGCGTGCTCCACGCCGCCCAGACGGCGGGCGCCGAGGTCGAGGTTTCCGTCACCGCCTCCGAGCTCGTGCAGGCCGCGGCCGACGAGGGCTTCGCGGAGGTGACCGTTGAGGACGCCGCGGCCTTCGCCGGTCGCTACGGGGAACTCGCCGTGCCCCGCGTACGGGTGCTGGGACGGATCGGCGAGGAGCTGCGGGCGGCGGCCGCGGCCCGGATCGACATCGCCCTGTTCACCGGGGGCCCGGTCGCGAGCGGACGCGTCGAGCTGCTCGCCTTCCTCCGGGAGCAGGCGATCAGCGCGACGGATCATCGCTACGGGAACCCCCTGCCGCATCCCCTGGACCTCACCGGCGGCGCGGGCTGGGAGCGCGGCCCGGCCTGAGCGGCAGGCCGTCGGCCGCGGGCGACCGGACCTGCGGCCACGCTGCCGTCGGCCACCGGCCACCTCCGACCTCTCGCGCCGACTTCCTGCGCCGAGTGCTGCATCCGGACCGCAACGCTCCCCGTATGACGGTCCAGATGCAGCACTCGGCGCCCCTGCCCGCCCCGCCGGCCACCGAGGAGAACGAGTTGTGTGAAGCTGG
>NZ_JAZDCG010000023.1:0-26611 GCF_036321705.1 Brachybacterium sp. J144 | reverse complement strand
TCTCGCCCACCACCCACCCAACCCGCCCGCAACAAAACACCCCCCCCCCCCCCCCCCCCCGCCCCGGCCCGCCCCGTCGGCCACGGAGGAGACCGATCTGCGCGAAGCGGGTGTGCCGACGTGGGAATCGCACTAGCGTGACGCGGGACCGTTCTCCCCAGCGCACATCGAGGTGCACCGTGTCGACACCCACCCGTCGGACCGCGCTGACCGCCGCTACCGCCCTGACCGGGGCGGCGACCGTCGCCGCGCTCTCCCCCGCCGCCCTCGCAGCCCCCTCCGGAAGGACCTCCCCCGTCGTGAGCGACTCCGCCGCCGTGACCCCGCGGGAGGCGGCCTCCCGGGCCGTCGCCGCGACCTCGTCCCTGCTCGCGCACTTCCGGGCCGAGACCGACCCGGACATGCTGATCGAGCAGTACCCCCGCCAGGAGCACGATCCGGAGTTCACCTACGTGTGGCCGCTGTCGCAGGCCCGCGCCGCGCTGACCGAGCTGATCGCCGCCCTCGACGGCCCCGGTCCCGGCGCGGACACCGGGGATCTCGACACCGCCGCGGCCGACGCCGCCCTGATCCGTGCCCAGGAGCACTACTGGTACCCGGCCGGCGGCACCACCGGCCTGCCCGGCTACACCGCCGCCACCAACTCCACCGACGGCGCCAACGGCGATTTCTTCTACGACGACAACGACTGGATCGCGCTGCTCGAGATCGAGCAGCATCTGGTCACCGGCGGCGCCCGCGGCGATCTGGACCGGGTCGCTCAGCTCCTCGAGCTGTTCCGCTCCGGGGAGTCCACAGATCCCACGCTCGCCTCGCCCGGAGGGATCGACTGGACCCAGGGCGACTGGAACCACGACCGCAACACGGTGTCCACCTTCCCCTCGGCGAAGGTCGCCCTGCGCTGGTACCAGCTCACGGGCGAGGAGAAGGCGCTCGAGGACGCGCTGCGCTGGATGGCCTGGGGCCGGGACACGCTGCTCGCGCCGAACGGCCTGTACTGGGACAACATCAAGCCCGACGGCGCCATCGATCGCACCCAGTGGACCTACAACCAGGGCGTGCCGCTGGGCTGCGAGGTGCTCGCCTATGAGATCACCGGCGAGGAGGAGCACCGGGAGCGCGCGCTCTCCCTGGTCGAGGCGATCACCGCGTTCTACGAGCCGTTCACCCGCGGGGCGGGGCTCGACACCCAGCCGATCCAGTTCAACGCCATCCTCGCCTCGAACCTGCTGCTCGCCGAGTCCGTGCTCGGTGCGCAGGTGCAGGGGCGCACGATCGTCGAGGCCTATGCCGCGCGCCTCTGGGAGGACCGCCGCGATCCCGAGACGGATCTCGTCACCGGCTCGCGGGAGACGGACTCCGGGACGCATCTGCTGGATCAGGCAGGATTCGCCCGCACCCTCGCCCTCGCCGCGCTCGGCCGGCCGCTCTGGCGGCACCTGAGCTGAGGGTCCTCGCCTCGTCCGTCCGGCGCCGGGGCCCGAGGGGGCTCCGCGCGCCGAGCTCGAGTCTCACCCGCGTCGCCGGTCACCGAGTGCTGCATTTGAGCCGCCTCCGCCAGGTCATAGCGGTCCAGACGCAGCACTCGGTGCATGGCGCGAAGGTGCTCGTGACTCCTGACTCCCCTAGGGGCCGGTCCGGGCGTCAGCCGTCCTGTCCGGGTCGCCACCCGCGGCGCATCAGCTCCCGCCGCACCCGGTCGACCGCCCGTCGGCACCCGTGGAGGAGGTCCTCCGCGGAGGTGCGCAGCTCGACTCAGCCGGCAGCCATCCGTCGGTCGCCTCGCGCGATGTCACGGCTCTGCTGCGCACGATCGAGGTGCGTCGGCCCGTCGTGCTCCAGCACCACCTTCCACTCCGGCCAGTGCAGATCAGGCTCACCGAGATCGAGGACCCGACCGTCCTGGGACTCCCCAGTAGCCTGTGCGTTCGCCAGCGGCTCCGGCAGGCCTGCGGCGACCATGGCCAGCCGCAGCGCGGTCTCCGGCGCGGAGTCGCTGCTCATCCTGACCAGCGCGACGGCCTGACCCCTCAGTGAAGGATCGCTACACCACTTCCAGGGACTTGACCCATCTCGAGGACGCCACCTGCGTGCTGGACGCGTTCCACATCGTCAAGCTTGGCGGCGCTGCAGTCGATGACGTTCGCCGCCGGATCCAGCAGGAGACCCTCGGTCATCGCGGCCGCAAGGGTGATCCTCTCTACGGGATCCGCCACATCCCGCGCTGGGCGTGAACGTCTCACCACACGCCAGCAGGCACGGCTGGAGACTGCGTTCGCAGCTGATTCCACGCACATCGCAGTCGAAGTCGCCTACCGCTGCTCCCAAGACCTCCGAGACGTGTTCCACCAGCCCACGCCCGCGCAGGGACGTCGACTCGCCCAGCGGCTCATCGACACGCTGCCCAGCTGTCCGATCCCCGAGATCGCGAGGCTGGGCAAGACCCTGCGACGCTGGGAGACGGCGTTCCTGGCCTACTTCGACACCGAAGGCGCGAGCAACGGCGGCACCGAGGCCGTCAACGGGATCATCGAGCTCGGCCGCCGTATTGCCCGTGGGTTCCGGAACTTCGAGCACTACCGCCTCCGAATGCTCCTCATCACCGGCGGCCTCGACGCCTCACCCCACACTCAACTCTGAAGAGCCCGTGATGGCTCTCGTGCCGCGCCTCCACACCTCGATCACGCCGATGCTGACAGCGGAATCCAACCCCTCGACAGATACCCCCTTGGGGTATATGGTCGAGTGTATGAACGCTGGCAACCCCCCACACCGTCACGACAACGGAGAACCCGGCATGCAGCACTCTCATCCTTCCCCCACGCCTCATGGCGCGCACACCGGTATTGCTGAGCACGACGCACCCGAGGCGCATCACGACCACGGAACTCACGGAGATCACGAGGACCACTCGGGACACGAGGGTCACTCAGGGCACGGGGGCCACGCCGGTCACGGGGACCACGTCGCACAGTTCCGGCGGCTGTTTTGGATCAATCTGATCATCGCCGTTCCGGTTGTCGCATTCTCGCCGATGTTCGCGATGCTGCTCGGGTACAGCGTTCCCGAGTTCCCCGGCGCTCTATGGATCGCCCCGGTTCTCGGCACCGTCATGTACATCTGGGGCGGCCGCCCGTTCCTCACCGGCGCCGTTTCCGAGATCCGTTCCCGTCAGCCCGGGATGATGCTCCTGATCGGGCTCGCGATCACGGTCGCGTTCATCGCCTCTTGGGGTGCGACTCTCGGGATCCTCGACCACCAGCTCGATTTCTGGTGGGAGCTCGCCCTGCTGATCGTGATCATGCTGCTGGGCCACTGGGTCGAGATGCGCTCCCTCGCCCAGACCACCTCCGCGCTCGACTCTCTGGCCGCACTGCTGCCGGACATGGCAGAACGCATCGAAGACGACGAGCTCGTGAGCATCTCGCCCAACGAGCTGCAGCGCGGCGACCTCATCCTCGTCCGCCCCGGCGCGAGCGTCCCGGCCGACGGCACGATCCGGGAAGGCCGCGCCGACGTGGACGAGTCCATGGTCACCGGCGAGTCCCGCCCAGTGACGCGCTCCACCGGAGACTCTGTCGTGGCTGGCACCGTCGCCACCGATTCCAGTCTCCGCATCGAAGTCACCGCCACGGGCGACGACACCGCCCTCGCCGGTATCCAGCGCCTGGTGACCGAAGCGCAGAACTCCTCGTCCCGGGCACAGCGCATCGCGGATACCGCCGCGGCGTGGCTTTTCTGGTTCGCTCTCGGTGCCGCTGCGATCACCGCGATCACCTGGTCTCTGCTCGGCATGCCCGATGACGCCGTGGTGCGCACGGTGACGGTCCTGGTCATCGCCTGCCCCCATGCGCTGGGGCTCGCGATCCCGCTGGTCGTCTCGATCGCGACGGAGCGGGCTGCCCGCGGCGGTGTCCTGGTGAAGGACCGTCTGGCCCTGGAGGCCATGCGCACCGTTGACGCCGTCCTGTTCGACAAGACCGGCACCCTGACCAAGGGTGAGCCCGTCCTCGCCGAGATCATCACCCGCGGTGCGGACGAGACCGAGGTGCTGGCCCTGGCAGCTGCCGCCGAGGCGGAGAGCGAGCACCCGCTCGCCCGCGCCATCGTAGCCAAGGCACAGGCCGAGGGAGCGCAGATTCCTGCGGGCTCTGACGTCAGCTCCACCCCGGCACTGGGCGTGAGTGCCCAGGTCGATGGGCACGAGATCCGCGTGGGCGGTCCTCGACTGCTCGAGGAGACCGGAGTGAGCGAAGTCGAAGAAGCCGAGGCCTGGCGCCAGGAGGGCGCGATCATCCTCCACGTCCTCCGCGACGACGAGGTGATCGGCGGTTTCAAGCTCACCGATGAGGTGCGCCCCGAATCTCGCGACGCCATCGATGCCTTGCACAGCTTGGGCGTCGAGGTCGTCATGATCACCGGCGACGCCGAGGCGGTCGCGAACAGCGTCGGCCGCGAGCTCGGCATCGACCGCGTCTTCGCCGGGGTGCGACCCGAGGACAAGTCCTCGAAGGTCGCCCAGCTCCAGAAAGAGGGCAAGAAGGTCGCGATGGTCGGAGACGGCGTCAACGACGCCCCTGCCCTCGCCCAGGCCGATGTCGGCATCGCCATCGGTGCCGGCACCGACGTCGCGATCGCCTCCGCCGGGGTCGTGCTCGCCAGCTCCGATCCACGCTCGGTACTCTCGGTCATCGAGCTCTCCCGCGCCGCCTACCGAAAGATGAAGCAGAACCTCTGGTGGGCTGCCGGCTACAACCTGATCTCCGTGCCACTCGCGGCCGGAATCCTCGCCCCCATCGGATTCGTCCTTCCGATGTCCGTCGGAGCGATCCTCATGTCCCTGTCCACCATCGTCGTCGCCCTGAACGCCCAGCTCCTGCGACGCCTCGACCTCCGACCGGAAGCGACCGTCGCCGCCGTCCGGGCTCGCCACTGACCCTCCCTCACCGAATGGGATCACTCATGAACACTGCACCTGAACCCACCGAGGAACAGGCCTGCCACAGCGGACCCCACGGCTACATCCAGGACAAACCCCGCTACCTCAACCGCCTCAAGCGCATCGAAGGCCAAGCCCGCGGGATCTCCCGGATGATCGATGAAGATGTCTACTGCATCGACATCCTCACCCAGATCTCCGCTCTGAACAGCGCGCTCGAGAACGTTGCACTGGGACTGCTCGACGACCACCTCCGTCACTGCGTCCTCGATGCCGCTCGCGAAGGCGGAGATGAGGCCGAGAAAAAGCTGAAGGAGGCTTCAGACGCAGTACGGCGCCTCGTCAAGTCTTGAACCATTCCGCCACCACCGACAACCCATCGATCACCGGCACAGCCTTAGATTCGGCCAGGTTGCCCTCGGGCACCACTCACCGCCTTGAGGAACCCGACAACTTCATGAGAATTCGAGCAGGCAACCTCCTTGTCGCGCCGCAGTTCACGGCGTCGCACCCCTGACAGGTCGCGCGAGAACCTACAACGCACACCCAGATTCGAGGGGTAACGGTCGCGGATTCGGGAGGGCCCGCAGATGTTCGGGCCGAGTTGGGTGGACGCGTAGGAGGTCCTCTCTTGCCCCGCTCCCCCGTCGAGATTCGGCGCGCTCTGGCGTGTCGGGCTGTCGTGGGAAGGTGAGCGGGTGAGCGATCGAAGGCCGCCCGAGCTGACGGTGACCAACCGGCTCCCCTCGGTGGGGACGCCGGGGGCGCGCCCGATGGGCAACATCCCGGTCCTCGTGCGGCTCTTGCTCGATGACGGCACCGAGATGTGGCGGCCGGCGCGGGCGAACCGATGGACGGCCACTCAGGTTCTCGTCGTCTGGCAGAACGACTCGAGCAACCCGTGGTCCACGCAGATGTGAACCGGCCCAGGTTTGATGCCGCTGCTGTTTGAGTCCGGAAGGATGGACAGCATGCCGAAGAAGATCGATCCCCAGCTGCGCGCGAGGTGCGTGCGACTCGTGCGTGAGCACCAGCAGGAGTACCCGACCTTGACGGCGGCGACGGCCGCGGTGGCCCGCCAGGAAGGCGTCTCGCGGGAGTCCGTGCGGCGATGGCTGGCCCAGGCCGACGTCGACGACGGAACCCGCCCCGGCGTCACCAGCGAGGAGTCTGCCGAGGTCAAGCGACTGAAGGCGGAGAACAAGCAGCTCCGGGAGGACAACGAGATCCTCCGGCGGGCCTCGATTTTCTTCGCGTCAGTACCAGACTGAGGGTGTCCCGGCGGGGCTGGCCGACACCCTCATCGTCATCGAAGCCACCGACCCGGTTCAGGGCGGGGAACGACTCCAGCAACTGGTGCTGCCCACCGATCCGAAAGCCCCCATCACGTTGCAGGCCGCGTCGACACCACTGGTCAAGAATCCCCTGCTCGGAGCGCTGTAACTCGGCCACCACCGCGAGCACCTGACCGCGACTAGCTGTACTGAGCGGACACGTTGGTCGAATTGCTGCCCGCGGTGAAGGAGCGGCGATAAGCCTGGGGCGTTCGTCCGACGCAGCGGGTGAAGTGCGTTCGTAGGTTGCTGGCCGTGCCGAGGCCCACCAGCTCGGCGATGCGCTCGACGGGCAGGTCTGTGGACTCGAGCAGTTCTTTGGCTCGCTGGATACGTGCAGCTGTCAGCCACTGTCCGGGGCTTGTGCCGTACTCTCGGCGGAAGCGCCGTTCAAAGGTGCGGGTGCTCATGTGCCCCCGGTGGGCGATGTCTTCCAGCGTGTGGTGCTGGTCGAGTGTCTCCAGCAACCAGTGGACCAAGTCGTTCATCGAGGGGTCCGCAGAGCGGGGCACTGGTGTTTGGACATACTGTGCCTGCCCGCCCTCTCTGAAGGGCGCCACCACACAACTGCGGGCGACGTCGTTGGCGATCCGGACTCCGTAGTCCTGTCGGATCATGTGTAGGCACAGGTCTATGCCCGCAGCCACTCCACCCGAGGTCAGAACTCCGCCGTCCTCGATGTAGAGCGACTCCGTTTGCAGATGGGTGGAAGGGAACAGCTTGGCGAGCTGGTCAGCCAGTCGCCAGTGGGTCGTGGCCGTGCGATGGTCAAGCAGGCCCAGCTCCCCCAGAAGGAACGCTCCCGAACAGACCGCAGCGACACGGACGCCAGATCGCACGGCTTGCCCCTGTAGCAGGAAGGGGGCCAGCGCGGATGCCATGTCGCGACGGACCAGCGGGTCGAGCAGTGCGTCGCTCGAGGCGACCACGACAGTGTCAGCCTCATCGATCTGGTCCACACCTGGCAGGTCGACCGACACGCCGTCCTTGGTCAGGAGCCGTCCAGTACCCGTAGCTGACGCGATCGTGACGTCGTACGCCGGATCATCGTCTGCGGTACGGGCCGCGCCGAACACTCGCGATGGGATCCCCGCGTCGAACAACGAGGTTCCAGGGCAGGCAATCGTGACCACATGATGCATGACGTGATCCTTGCACAATGTGTCGTTCACGCCACTCGTCTGTGGTGGCGTCCACCGACAGGCTGGTGGTCATGCACCCGTCACTGCCGCGCACCATGCTTGCCGCGATCATCCCTGCGCCCGGCGGGCGGCCTGAGTTGCGTCAATGTCCGGTTCCAGAACCCGGACCGGGCGAGGTTCTGGTCCGAGTCATGGCGTCCTCGGTCAACCCCACTGACGTCATGACTTGGCGCAGGGGCGTGTTCGTCACAGGGCAGACAGTCCCGTTCGTGGGCGGCTACGACATGTCGGGCATCGTGGTGAAGCTTGGACGCGGAGTCACGGCGCTCGACGTCGGTGATGCGGTGACCGGCATGCCTCGCTTCCCCGCACCAGCCGCAGCGTTCGCCCAGTACGCCGCTGTCCCTGCCCGCCACCTTGCACGGATCCCAACAGGCACAGAAGACCTGTCTGCAGGCGCCTGGGGGCGCTGGGCCGGACTCCCGCTCGCCGGCCTGACCGCCTATCAAGCACTGGTGGACACGGCGCACCTGCAGCCGGGGCAAACCGTCCTCGTCCATGCCGCCTCCGGCGGGGTCGGGTCCCTGGCCTGTCAGCTCGCCGTGAACCTCGGTGCGCAGGTGACGGCAGTGACCAGTGATCGCGGTAGGACGTTGGTCGAGGCACTCGGGACGCGACATGTCGTTGATCGCGCGACCGCGGACTGGCAGAGGTTCGCTGGTTGTTTCGACGTCGTCCTCGACACAGTCGGCGGTGACACGACACCACGGTCCTTGGCCATGGCCTCGCCCGATGGCGTCGTGGTCGCACTCCACCCCGATGCCCACGACGACTTGGCCCAACGAGATCCACGACTGCGCCGGATGCTCGTCGAGCCTGACCATCACGCCCTGGAACTGCTCATCGAGCAGGCCGCGCGAGGGCGGCTCACCGTCCAGGTCGGCGCTGGCTACCCGCTGAGTGACCTCGGCGACGCGCTACTGCACGTCGAGACCAACAAGACCCCAGGCAAGACCATCATCCACATCCAAGGAGACAACGCATGAGCACCCGCACCACCCAGCAGACCGTCGAAGACTTCTTCTCGGCCTTCGGCGCCGGCGACCTCGACACGGTCAAGAACCTGTTCGCACCCACCATCAACTTCACCGTGCACGGGAGCCCCGCCGTCCCGTGGGCCGGCACTCGCCACACCCGCGACGAACTCGACACGTTCTTCCCCGCATTCGCCGCCCTCGGACCCGCCACCGAATACACGATCCACCAGATCGTCGTCGACGGCGACCATGCCGTCGCACTCGGCCACAACGAGTTCCCCGTCCTGGCCACCGGCAAGAGCTTCTCCAACGACTTCGCCCTCCACTTCACAGTTCAGGACGGTCAGATCACCGGGTACCAGATGTACGAGGACACTTACGCGGTCGATCAGGCCTTCACCCCCACCAACTGACCCCCAAGACCCCCAGAGCCCGGCAGCTACCAGCTGCCGGGCTCTCACCATGTCGGAGAACGATGACTCATCCCAACGCAGCACTCACACCCCGCCATCGCCTGCTCGTCGGTCGTCTCGTCGTAGACGACGGCTGGCCGATCAGCGAAGTCGCCGCCCGCTTCCAGGTCTCCTGGCCCACGGTGAAGCGTTGGGCCGACCGCTACCGGACCGGCCAGTCCATGCAAGACCGCTCCTCACGTCCGCACCGGTCTCCGAACAAGACCAGCCACACCACGACCAGGCGCTGCATCCAGCTCCGTTTGCGCCTACGCGAAGGCCCGGTCCAACTCGCGTGCCGGCTCGGGATCGCACCGTCGACGGTCCACCGGATCTTGACCGACGCGCACCTGAACCGGCTCTCCCACGTCGACCGCGCCACCGGCGAACCCGTCCGACGCTACGAGCACGACCACCCCGGCGCGATGCTGCACGTCGACGTCAAGAAGCTCGGTAACATCCCCGACGGCGGAGGCTGGCGCTACGTCGGCCGACGACAAGGAGAGAAGAACCGCGCCGCCACCCCGGACAAGCCCAAGAACAAGCACTACGACCCGTTGATGGGCAAGGCCTACGTCCACACCGTCATCGACGACCATTCCCGCGTCGCCTACGCCGAGATCCACGACGACGAAACCGCGATCACCGCCACCGCAGTCCTGGTGAGGGCCGTCGAGTGGTTCAACGCCCGCGGCGTCACCGTCGAGCGGGTCCTCTCAGACAATGGCGGCGCCTACCGGTCCCACCTATGGCGCGACACCTGCGCAGAGCTCGGGATCAAGCACAAGCGGACCCGCCCGTATCGTCCTCAGACCAACGGAAAGATCGAGAGATTCCACCGCACCCTGGCCGACGGCTGGGCCTACGCCCGCTGCTACACCTCCGAGCCCGAACGCCGTGGTGAGCTGGAGGGCTGGCTGCACTACTACAACCAGCACCGGCCCCACACGGCCTGCGGGAACCAGCCGCCCTTCTCACGATTGACCAACGTCTCCGGTCAGTACAACTAGCCAACTCGCCTTCCGCACCGGCGCCGCCCATCCCCGATACCCGCTGCCACCGCATGCATTACGCGCCGCCTCGCGGCACCTGCTGCTGCCCGAACATTCTTCGACCGGGCGCCCGCTGACCGTCGCGCACATCCCCCAGGCGATCTGGACCGGCTCGCTGCCCCAACTCGATGCGTCCGATCCGATGGCCCACGCAGAGATCTCCCTTCTACTGGCCCGGATCGGCACCAGTCGCCCTTGGTCGCACCTCACCGCCGACCTAGGCCTCCCCCGCGCCTTCCACTCCCCCCTCGCCCGACGCATCCGCGCCAGACGCGCCCACGGAACCTGGCCCACCCTGCTGAGCCAACTCGAACAGCTCCTGGACGAACTTCAGGCGCACCCGCCGTGGGCCCACTACCGCCACCGCCGCATCCTCGCCGACGACCTCCGCCTGCTCTCGCAAGCCCTGACCTCGGCCCATCCCCGGCACGAGACGCCCATACTCGCCGTACAGCGGCGGTTCTGGGAGCTCTTCACCGGCGGCGAAGCCTACTTCGCCCCGCGTCCCCTCGCCGTCCCCGCCGATCATCACGCCAAATGGAGGCAACGACGCGAGGAGCTCGACGCCGAGCAGATGGAGCTGTTCGAGGCCGCCTTCCGGATCCTCGACCACTCCAGCCCCCTGCGACTCGGCAGACCCCTGAGCTGGCAGCCGCCTTGAAGCGGAGACTTCACTTACCAGCTCACCCCTCCAAACGGGGTGCCCATCGCCATCGACGCGCTTCCCTACGTCCTCTCCAACAGCGCGCTGACCCTCCTCGACCAGCAATCCCACGAAGGCAACCGAGCCGCCGCCGCGAAAACCGCCTTGTCCCGCCGCAGCGGCCAGCCAGGTGCTCTCGACGCGAAGACCGCTGACTACTGGTCTGGCCCTCTCGCCACTCTCTACAGCGATCTCAAGAGCAACACCCTGATCCCCGACCGCCCAACCCTGCCCGCGCTACCCTTCCGGAACCGCTACCGCGCATGCTTCCCCGCGGAGCACCTCTCCGAACTCGATAGTCCGAGTCCGTCCAAGGAGGTTCAGTCACGGGCACGTGCACCTGTCCCTGATACCCCCAGCCAGGAAGCTCAGCACTCTCCACGCCACCCGAGAGGCTGAGGACAAGCTGGGTCCACGTTCCAAACTCCGTACCCCTGAGGGGTAAAGCGGAGTCCTGCCCTCTGGGGGTATCTGGGGGATGGCGTCAAGCCTCAGTTAAGTCCTCGAGCAGAGCCGTCCATCGCTGTTCTGTTGAGCCGCGCAGGGCCGTAGGTTGATCTCGCCGCCCACGACATGAGCCGTCCCCTCGATGCTCGTTCCGCTGTCGCTGTGGCGCTGACGAAGTCATCAACTCCCGCCCGACTCGAGTGGGAAATTTACGGAGTAGAACCATGGCCCAGAACAACACCCACCGCGCCTTCGGCCGCGCTGTCACCCCCGTCGGGACCGCTGGCCGCGCTCTGCGGGGCACCGGCGGTGCCGCTGTGCTCGGCACAGTCGTCATCGGCTCCGCCCTGCTCGCGGGCCCCGCGCAGGCCGCCCCCGCCGTCTCGCCCGCCGCACCGGCCGTTGCTGCGCAGGCGGCCGCTCCGGCGGCGCCGGCTCCTGCACATGCGACGTCTGCGCTGGCGGCCGAGAAGCTGCGGTGGGGTTCGCAGGGCTCGTCGGTGGAGCAGCTCCAGACGGCACTGAACGAGCACGGTGCCTCGCTGTCGGTCGATGGCAAGTTCGGCCGGCTCACCCATGGGGCCGTGAAGGACTTCCAGCGCTCGCATGGCCTGAAGGTCGACGGCGTCGTGGGGCCGGAAACCCGCGGCGCGCTGAACGGCGGCGCATCGACCTCGGGCGGTGGAACCTCTACTCCCGCCCCCTCGAACTCCGCGACGAACTCGCAGCAGGCGATCGTCGACGCCGCGCGCAGCCAGGTCGGGGTCTCGTACTCGTGGGGGACCTCCAAGCCGGGTGTCAGCTTCGACTGCTCGGGGCTGACCTCGTACGCGTACGCGCAGGCCGGCATCGACCTGCCTCGCACCTCGTCGCAGCAGGTCGCGGCCGGCACCACGATCTCGAAGTCCGAGGCTAAGCCGGGCGACCTCGTGGTGTGGCCGGGCCACCTCGGGATCTACGCGGGCGGCAACACGGTGATCGACGCCGGCAACAGCAAGGGCTCCGTCAGCGAGCGCACCATCTGGGGTTCGCCGACCTTCGTCACCTTCCGCTGACAGAACGCTACGACGCCAGCGTAGAGGGAGCCTCGACCACCGGTCGGGGCTCCCTCTACGTGCAGAGGCAGCGGTGTCAGCCGATCGAGGCGAGCAGCTCGGCGCAGGCCTGCTCGCAGCGTCGGCAGGCGTCCGCGCAGATCTTGCAGTGCTCGTGCATTTCAGCGTGCTTCTCGCATTCCTCGGCGCAGGAACGGCACGCTGCCTGACACGCCTCGAGCAGAGCACGGTTCAGGGCAACGTTGGTGCCCGTCTGACGGGACAGGACCCGACCGGTGACCTCGCAGACGTCGGCGCAGTCCTGGTTCAGGCGAATGCATTGGGTCAGCTCCGCCACCTTGTCCTCGGCCAAGCAGGCGTCCGCGCAGGCGGTGCAGGTCTGGGCGCACTCGAAGCAAGCCTCGATGCATTCAGCGAGCTTCTGCTGGTCGATGGTGCCGAGGTCCTTCGAGTAGGTCTGAAGCATTGATGCGACGTGATGGGTCATGATCCTGCTCCTTCTCGTTCCGGACGGACCGGCGGATGCCGGCCCGTCCTGACGACCCTAGCCATCGCCCCCGAAGGACGGAAGCGGATAGACCACTCGTTTGGAGGCAATGCGGAATGACTGGCCAACGTTGTGCTCAAGAAGTCAAGATCTGACCTTGAGGAGACCTTGATCTAGGGGTCATAGGCTGGCGCAAAGTGTCCTCTGACTAGGAGAAATCATGCGTTCTCGTCGCTCTCTCGGCCGTCTCGCGGCCGTCGTCGTCACCGGTGCGATTGTGTTTGCCGGCTGCACCGACAGCGGGTCCGACGATGGTCAGACGTCGGGTGGGTCAGAAGCGTCGGAGGCGTCCGAAGGAGGCAGCCACGGCGGCATGGAGCACCCGATGGATGGCGGCCCTGCGCCCGAAGGTATGGCGTCTGCGGAGGATCCCGAGTTCCCGGTCGGCACGGAGGTGACGCTCACGGCGGACCACATGGAGGGCATGGAGGGGGCGACGGCGACGATCTCGGGCGCCTTCGACACCACGACCTACTCGGTCAGCTTCACGCCGACCGATGGCGGTGAGCCGGTCACTGACCACAAGTGGGTCGTTCACGAGGAGCTCGAGAACCCGGGCGAGGCACCGCTGGCAGAGGGCACCGAAGTTGTCATCACCGCCGATCACATGACCGGGATGGAGGGTGCTGAGGCCACCATCGACAGTGCCACCGAGGAGACCGTGTACATGGTCGATTACGAAGCCGACGGGATGATGATGACGAACCACAAGTGGGTCGTCGAGAGCGAGATCGAGCCTGCGTGATGACCTCCCCGGCGAGCCCTCGAGGTGCGCTCGCCTCCTCCGGGGGTAGGCCCCGTCGTCGCACCGGCCGGTTGCCGCGCCGATCGCTCGTGCTCGGTGCCGGCCTGTTCCCGCTCGTGGTCGCCGGCTGCGGGACCGGCGGGTCCGAGCCCGCATCCATCACGGGTGATCAGGAGCTGCTTCAGGAACATGGCTTCGCCGACGCGGACGCGCACGAGATCATCGACCGGCTCGAAGCGCTCCCGGTGGCTGAGCGACCGCAGGACCTGATTGCCAGCGTCACCGCGACGTCTCTCCAGCTCCAAGACGATGCAGAGCGAAAGGCCGAGCTGCCCCTTCCCGAGGACCAGTTCTACTTGTCGGTGGCCCCGTTCGTGGAGACCACCCACGAGTGCGCTTTCCACAGTCTGACCACGTGCCGCGGAGAACTGCGCAGCCGCGAGCTCACCGTGAGCGTGGTCGACAGCGGCTCGGGCGAGGTCCTTGAGGAGGGCCCTCGCACCACGCATGACAACGGGTTCCTCGGTCTGTGGCTACCGCGTGGAATCACCGCGGAGCTCACGTGCACCCTCGAGGACTACACGGGGACCGCGTCCTTCTCGACTCAGGCGGAGGATGATCTGACCTGTCTGACCAGTCTCCAGCTGACGTGAGCAGGCGAAGCACCCGGTCCGCCTTCTGGCATTCGGTGGTCGGCCCAGCTGGGCGGAGCGCGGCACGGCCCAGTCGGAGCAGGCGGACGGTGCTCCGGCTGACCGGGGGCCTGCTCGTCCTTGCCCCCGTCCTTGCGGCGTGCAGCAATTCCTCGGATATGGCGAGCGAGGCGAACGCCGGGTACGTCTCCGGCGATGGTGTCGTCGTCGAGATCCCCCCGGAGGGACGCGCCGATCCTCTGGAGATTCGGGGAACCACCTACGACGGCGACGACTTCGACTCCACGGCGCTGCGCGGTGCACCCTTGCTGATCAACGTCTGGTATGCGTCGTGTCCGCCGTGCCGGGTCGAAGCACCGGCGCTGAAGGCCGTGCACTCCGAGTACAGCGCCCTGGGAGTGGAATTCGTGGGCGTGAACACGCGCGACAAGGCCGGGCCGGCCGCCGCGTTCGAGGAGACCTTCGGCATCACCTACCCCTCGATCCCCGACGCCGACGGCGCGGTGATCGCGTCCATGGACGGCAGCGTTTCGCCCAACGCCGTCCCCACGACGTTGATCCTCGATGCTGAAGGACGAGTAGCCGCCCGGTTCGCGGGCGCAGCCGATCAGAGCACCCTAGAGAGCCTCTTGGATGCCGTGCTGGCGGAGGCCGCCTGATGGGTGAATTGTTCGCCACCACCGTGCTGAGTGGACCCCTGGCCGCAGCCCTGCTGCTGTCGATGGTGGCCGGTCTGGTCGCGTTCCTCTCGCCGTGCGTGCTTCCGGTGGTCCCCGGCTACCTCGGATACATCACCGGGTTCACCGGAGGAAGCGCCGGGCCGCGCCGTACCGACGATCCCGGGGAACGGCCATGGCGCCTGGTCGTCGGCGCTGTGCTGTTCGTCGCGGGCTTCACGGCGGTGTTCCTGGTCATCGGCGGTTTCGTCGGTGCACTCGGGTCATTGGTGATCCAGTACACGAGCGTGATCAATCGGATCTCCGGGGTGCTGGTGATCCTCATGGGCCTGGTGTTCGTGGGAATCTTCCCCCGCCTCTCCGGCGAGAAAAGGATCCGGAAGCGCCCCGATGCCGGACTCGCCGGCGCCCCGCTGCTCGGGATCACGTTCGGCTTCTCCTGGACCCCGTGCATCGGGCCGACGTTCGCCGCAGTCGCCGCACTCAGCCTCGGGGAGGCATCCGCGAGCCGCGGCGCTCTCCTGGCTCTCGGCTATGCGATCGGGCTCGGGATCCCGTTCATCCTCTTCGCTCTCGTGTTCCGGCGCGCCCTCGGAATCTCCAAAGTGCTGTCCCGGCATCGCCGCACGCTCCAGATCGTTGGCGGCTCCATGCTCATCGCCATCGGACTCCTGCTGGTCTCCGGAGTGTGGGAGCAGTGGATGGCATTGCTCCAGGTGCGGATCGGCACCTTCACTACGATCGTCTGAGAGCTGAGCCAGCCGTACGCGGCCGGCTCAGCGGTCAGCGATTGCTCGGGGCAACCGGATGGTGAAGGTGGCTCCCCGTCCTGGGCCCTCACTGGCGGCGGCCACGGTCCCGCCGTGCGCATCGACCAGGGCTCGACTGATCGTCAGGCCGATGCCTGAGCCGGAGTTGTCACGGGTGCGTGAGCTGTCGGCGCGGAAGAAGCGTTCGAACAGGCGAGAGCGGTCCTCAGCGGTGAAGCCTTCGCCGTCATCCGCTACCGCGATCTCCACCGTGCTGCCGTGGGTGGCTGCCGAGACTGTGACGGTGCCTCCGGGGGAAGTGTGCCGCAGAGCGTTGCTCAGCAGGTTTCCGAGGACTTGGGCGAGGCGGTCCGGGTCCGCGTGGATCGTCACGGAGTGGGGCAGGGCCATTTCTCGTCGTAATGCCACGCCCGCTGTCTCGAACCGTTCCTCCCATTCCTGGAGTGCTGATGCCAGCAGGTCATCGACGGTGAGGGGGTGCAGCTGTACCGGGAGCTGGCCCTCCTCGGCCCGGGACACTTCACTGATGTCGTCGGCCAGCCGCGAAAGTCGCACGGTCTGGCCGGCGAGGATGGGCATGGCTGCCTCCGGTTCGATGACACCATCGGCCATCGCCTCGTGATGTGCCGAGAGGGTGGCGATGGGGGTGCGCAGCTCATGGGCGAGGTCGGAGAGCAGTTGGCGTCGGGTCTCTTCGACGGCATCCAGGCGTGCAGCCATGTCGTTGAGCGTGGTAGCCAGAGAGTCGAGTTCGGTCCCAGCTCCGACGGAGGGAACGCGCGTGGAGTAGTGGCCACGGGACAGTTCATCGACAGCCGAGGTGAGGCCGTGAAGCGTCTGGCGGAGTCGTCGTGCCAGGTTCCAGGTGACAAGTCCGGCGGCCAGGAGGGAGACCACCAATCCGACTCCGAGGGCGAGTGCGAGCGCGTCGCGGTAGGCGCGTTCGATGTGGACGAGCTCGTCGCTGCCCACCGGGAGGTCGGTCTGGAGCAGGTGGTAGTGGAAGACGGCAGGTCCGATGATCACTGTCAGGACCGTGATGGTGAGTGCGCCGGCGAGCAGCACGATGAGCTGGCCGATCATCAGGCGCGAGGCCAAGCTGGTGCCAGGCCGGACCGTTCGAACGGATGAACTGGGGGCGGTCACGAGCTCATCCCTTCCCCATCCGGTATCCGATACCGCGCACGGTGGTCACGAACCGTGCAGATTCAGCCGACTCGTCCAGTTTTCGTCGGAGGTTGGCGATGTGCACATCGACGAGATGGTCGTCTCCGATCCAGCTGTCGCCCCAGACGGCTTCCATCAGCTGTCTGCGACTGAAGGCCTGGCCCGGACGGTGCGCCAGGGTCATCAGGAGTCCCCTCTCGGTGGGGGTCAACGGGATCACCCGGCCAGCGAGTCGTACTTCCTGCGCAGCCGTGTCGATCTCCAGCTCGCCGAACGTACGCACCATGCCTGAAGCATTCCCTGACTCGACGCGAGGCCGCCGCAGCACGGCCTGGACCCGAGCGACGAGCTCACGCACGCTGAACGGCTTGGTGAGGTAGTCATCCGCCCCCACCGACAGCCCCACCAGGCGGTCCACCTCCTCGGATCGCGCCGTCGTGATCAGCACGTAGCAGTCCGAGAAGGCGCGGATCCTGCGCACCACCTCCAGACCGTCGAGACCCGGCAACCCGAGATCGAGGATGACCACGTCCGGCGCCATGGTGCGGGCCATCTCCACCGCCTCCGGACCGCTCCGCGCGCTCGCAGTCGCGTAGCCGGCCTTCGCCAGGTACGCCTGGACCACGTCCGACAACGCCGCTTCGTCCTCGACGACGAGAACCATAGCCGCTGCTCGATCCGCTTCACTCCTCATGGGCTCCAGTCTGGTCTCCGTTCCTGGACACCGCGCGTCTACGGAGGTGCAGGCGGACTTTCTGGACCAGATCTTGAGGAACTCTCGACGGGAACTTCGCCCGCCCCGGGGAACCTGGTGGGGCCGTGTCGCCTCAGTACTCGACCAAGGGAGCCCCTCGATGATGCCGACCGATGCGATGTCGTGGCTGATGTGGGCGATGGTCGCCGGTCTCCTCGTTCTCCTCTGGGCCTCGGCACTGCTGCTGGCACGCACCGTGTTGCCCGGGCGCCCCCGACGCGCTCGGGACGAGAACGAGGCAATCGGGGAACTCTCGCTGCGCCTGGCTCGAGGAGAGATCACGGCCGACGAGTTCGAGCAACGGCGACAACTGGTCTTGGACGCGTTTCAGCCATGACACCACCCCTCGCTCCAGAAGGACTGCACCTGTGAAGAGTATTTCCCGCCGTACCGTGTTCACCGGAGGTCTCGGCGCGGCCGCGCTGACGCTCGCGGCATGTGGTAACCGCACCACCTCGACCGACGCCGGAGCATTCCCGCCGCCTCCAGCCCTGACGCCGAAGGCCGGTCAGAACGTCGTCACCCAGACCCTCACCGCGGCGCCGACGACCGTGGACCTCGGAGGGAAGACGGTCTCGACCTGGGCATACGGCGAGACCCTCCCCGGGCCGCCGATTCGCGCCACAGCCGGCGACCTCCTGCGCATCACGCTCGAGAACCGCCTGCCCGAGGCCTCCACGATCCACTGGCACGGCATCCGACTGCACAACGCAGCCGACGGGGTGCCCGGAATGACCCAGGACCCGGTCGAGCCAGACACCTCCTACACCTACGAATTCGTCGCCCCCGATCCCGGCACCTACTTCCTCCACTCCCACGTCGGCCTGCAGCTCGACCGCGGGCTCTACGCCCCACTGATCATCGACGACCCCGACGAACCCGGGGACTACGACGCAGAATGGATCGTGACCCTCGATGACTGGATCGATGGGACCGGGCAGACTCCCGATGAGGTCCTGGCTGCGCTGACCGGTGCCAGCCCCTCGGATTCCGGCGGCATGGACCACGGCGACATGCCAATGGGCGACGACCCCGCCGACGGGGGATCCGGAGGCATGGACCACGGCGACATGCCCATGGGCGAGGAGCCCTGGGGCGATGCCGGTGACGTGACCTACCCCCACTTCCTCATCAACGGCCGGATCCCCGAAGCACCGCAGATCTTCGACGCGAAGCCCGGCCAGCGCGTGCGCCTCCGTCTGATCAACGCCTCCGCCGACACCATCTTCACCCTCGCTCTCGGAGACCACGACCTCTCCGTCACCCACTCTGACGGATTCGCCGTCGAGCCGGTCACCGCCAAGGCGCTCTATCTCGGCATGGGCGAGCGGTACGACGTGGTGGTCACCGTGAAGGACGGCATGTTCCCTCTGGTGGCGCGTCCTGTCGGGAAGACCAGCGGCGGCCAGGGGCTCGCCGTGTTGAAGACTGGTGCCGGGGAAGTGCCCGCTGCGGACGTCCGGGTCCGAGAACTCGACGGGGAGGCCCTCATCGGATCTACTCTGGAGCCGGCCGAAGCCTCGCGACTCGAGGACCGCGCCGTCGACACCGAACTCGAGCTCGCATTCCAAGGATCGATGCAGCCCTACCAGTGGGCCATCAACGGAGCGCCCTACGGGCAGAACACTCCTCTCAGCATTCGCAAGGGACAGCGCGTGCGGATCATCGCGACCAACCAGACGATGATGAGCCATCCCCTGCACATCCACGGCCACACCTTCGCCCTGCCGTCCGGTCTTCGGAAGGACACCGTGATGATGGCCCCTATGGAATCGTTCGCCCTCGACTTCGACGCGGACAACCCGGGCCGCTGGGCGGCACACTGCCACAACGCGTACCACCAGGAAGCCGGCATGATGACAGAGATCGATTACGAGTCCTGATGCCGTACGTTCGGGTCCCCGACGTCGAAGGAGGCAGACGCCGGGAGCATACGGCTTGGCAGGAGCGAGACTTGACTGCTACTCCAGTGTGGCCGTCAGCGTCCTTCGGAGACGGTAAAGGCTGGGAGCAGGGTTCCGACGATGAGGCCGGCCGCCTCGGCATGCTCGATTCGACCAGCCGTCACCTCTTCAGCGGCCGCATTCATGGCCAGGTGGGTGACGGCGAGAAGCCAGCTCACCGGCAGATCCGCGCGAAACACACCCTCTCGCTGTCCACACCCGAAGAGGCCCTGCCTTCGCGGCCTGACGACAGATCTGGTCGTCAGCTCGGCTCCTCCGGGGACGACCGGTGGCGCATCGGGATCGGCGAGCACAGTCAGCGATCTGGGCATCTCCCTGGGCGTGGCGGTCATCAGCAGCATCGGCATCGCCACTTATCGCGGCAAGATCAGCGAGACTCCGCCCGACGGCGTGCCACCAGAGGCCGCCGCGGCCACGAAGACCGGCATCGACGGAGCCCTCGGAAGTGCCCGAGGCGGTCAGCGCGTCCCTGATCAGCGCGGCACAACAGGCGTTCACCAGTGGACTGAACACTGCCGGCATCGTCTCCGCCGTCGTCGCCGCTCTCGCAGCGCTCATCGCCGCTACGCCGCATCCGACCTACGGGCGAAGCCACCTCAGAATCGGGGCCCACCGAGGAATCCGTGCGGGGATCCGTACAGGTGATCCGACGCCGGACGCGCAGCTTTTGCGCTTGCGTGATACTGGGAGGGGGTATAGCCTCAACCCTGGGCCGATACCCCGTGGGGGTATCCAAAAGAGAGGAGCACGACCATGACGACGACGAACGAATTTCAGGTGACCGGGATGACCTGCGGGCATTGCGAGATGTCCGTCCGCGAGGAGGTCGGCGAGCTCTTCGGCGTGACCGACATCCAGGTGAGCGCCCAGACGGGCCGGCTCGTCGTCACCTCCGAGGAGCCCCTCGATGACGCACAGGTCCTCACCGCGGTCGAGGAGGCCGGCTACTCGGCGGTCAAGGCCCGATGAATGCCGCGGGACGACTGATCGCCTACGGCGCTGCGGTCGCAGTGACCTTCGGCGGTGCCTTCGTCGCAGCCGGCGCCGTCGTCCCGGACCGGGTCGTCGAACGATGGGCCGCGCAGGCTACCGACTCCCCGCACGATGAGTCCGGCCACGAGGCCACAGGCACGCAGCCCGAGGCCACACCACAGAAGGGGCTATCGATGTCCTCGCAGGGCTATGTGCTGTCTGAGGTCTCCGCTCCGCAGTCCGCTGAGCAGGCCGGAGAGCTCGCCTACACGATCACCGGGCCCGACGGGAGCCCCGTCACGGAGTATCAGGAGGCCCATGAGAAGAAGATGCACCTGATCGTGGTCCGCACCGACGGCACCCAATACCGCCATGTGCACCCGGAGCTGGACCCGTCCACCGGGAGCTGGTCCCTGCCCTGGCAGTGGGAGGAAGCCGGTACGTACAAGATCTATGCCGACTTCGCCCCCACCGGCGATGGCGAGGACACCCTGACGCTGTCGCGGACCGTTGACGTTGCCGGCGAACTCTCGCCGGTCACCGACCATCCCCTCTCTACGAAGGACGAGGTCGACGGATTCGACGTGACGCTGGAAGGGGACCTGACTACCGGGACCTCCAGCGATCTCACGCTGAGCGTCACCCAGGACGGCGCTCCGGTAACCACCTTGGAGCCCTACCTCGGCGCGTTCGGCCATCTCGTTGCTCTGCGCGAGGGCGATATGGAGTACCTCCACGTCCACGCCGAAGGCGAGGACCCGATAGCCGGGGAGACCTCCGGCCCGGAGATCTCCTTCATGGCGGAGGCACCCACGGCCGGCCCCTATTACCTCTACCTGGACTTCCAGATCGATGGCGAGATGCACACCGCGCAGTTCGTCGTGGAAGCGGAGCAGGGCACCGAGAACGAGAGCGCCGATGCGCACCCGGATGGTCACTGAACCCATGGGGCTGGATCGACCGTCGCAACAGATCGGAAAGGACCTGCAGTGAACCCCGAAACACGGCTCATCGCGGAGACCGGCATCGAGCTGGAGATCGGCGGCATGACGTGCGCGTCCTGCGCGAACCGTATCGAGCGGAAGCTCAACAAGCTCGACGGCATCACCGCGACCGTCAACTACGCCACCGAGAAGGCCAAGGTGACGGCACCAGAGGGCTACGATCCGCAGCTGCTCGTCAGTGAAGTCGAAAAGACCGGGTACACCGCCTCGCTACCCAAGCCCGCCACCCGCAAGGACTCAGCGAGTACGCCTGGGGACGATCAAGAGGGCTACGACCCGGAGCTGACCTCTCTGCGCCACCGGCTGATCGGTGCGGTCGTGCTGACCGTCCCGGTCATCGCGATGGCAATGATCCCCGCTATTCAGTTCCCCTACTGGCAGTGGCTCTCGCTCGCGCTCGCGGCCCCGGTCATCGTGTGGGGCGCCTGGCCCTTCCACAAGGCGGCCTGGACGAACCTCAAGCACGGCGCAGCCACGATGGACACGCTCATCTCGATGGGCACCTCCGCCGCCTTGCTGTGGTCCCTGTACGCACTGTTCTTCGGAACCGCCGGCACCCCAGGCATGACTCATCCCTTCGAGCTGACGATCGCACCCTCCGACGGGGCAGCGAACATCTACCTCGAGGTCGGCGCGGGCGTCACGATGTTCATTCTGGCCGGCCGCTACTTCGAGAAGCGATCCAAGCGCCAGGCCGGCGCCGCCTTGCGCGCCCTACTCGAGCTCGGCGCGAAAGAAGTCTCCGTGCTGCGAGAAGGCCGAGAACAGAAGATCGCCATCGACGACCTCGTAGAGGGTGACGACTTCATCGTCCGCCCCGGCGAGAAGATCGCCACCGACGGTACCGTCGTCTCCGGCACCTCCGCGGTCGACGCCTCCATGCTCACCGGGGAGTCGGTCCCCGTCGAGGTGGGTGAGGGGGACGCCGTCACCGGCGCCACCGTCAACGCCGGCGGGCGGCTCGTGGTCCGTGCTACGCGCATCGGCTCCGACACCCAGCTGGCCCAGATGGCGAAGCTCGTCGAGGATGCCCAGACCGGCAAGGCCGAGGTCCAACGACTGGCCGACCGCATCTCGGGGATCTTCGTGCCGATCGCCATCCTGGTCGCCGCGCTGGCCCTCGGGGCGTGGCTTGGCGCCGGGTTCCCCGTCACCGCGGCCTTCACCGCCGCCGTCGCCGTTCTCGTGATCGCCTGCCCCTGCGCGCTGGGTCTGGCGACTCCGACCGCGCTGCTGGTGGGCACCGGCCGCGGAGCTCAGATGGGGGTGCTCATCAAGGGCCCCGAGGTGCTCGAGTCCACCCGTAAGGTCGACACCGTGGTGCTGGACAAGACCGGTACCGTCACCACCGGCAAGATGACCCTCACCGATGTCGTCACCGATGAAGGCACCGGTCGCGCCGAGCTGCTGCGCCTGGCCGGCGCCGTCGAGGACTCCTCCGAGCACCCGATCGCCCAAGCGATCGCCAAGGGCGCCACCCAGGAGGTCGGCGAACTCCCGACACTCTCGGACTTCACCAACCTCGAGGGCAAGGGTGTGCGCGGCACCGTCGAAGGCCGCTTCGTCGTCGTCGGTCGTGAGAGCCTCCTCGCCGAGACGCAGATGGCCCTGAGCCCCGCGGTCGCCGCGGCCAAGGCAGAGGCCGAAGAGCAGGGCAAGACCGTCGTCGCCATCGGCTGGGACGGAATCGCCCGGGGAATCCTGGTGGTCGCCGACACGGTCAAACCCACCAGCGCTGAGGCCGTTGCCGAGATGAAAGCGCTGGGGCTGACCCCGGTGCTGCTGACCGGTGACAACGAGGCCGTGGCTCGCCAGATCGCCACCGAGGTCGGTATCGACAAGGTCATCGCCGAAGTCCTGCCGTCGGAGAAGGTCGATGTAGTCTCCCGCCTCCAGCGCGAGGGCCGCACCGTCGCAATGGTGGGCGACGGCGTCAACGACGCCCCCGCCCTTGCCCAGGCCGACCTGGGACTGGCGATGGGCACCGGCACCGACGTCGCGATCGAGGCCAGCGACATCACCCTGGTACGTGGCGACCTCCGCAGCGCCGTCGATGCCATCCGCCTGTCCCGCAAGACGCTCTCGACCATCAAAACCAACCTGTTCTGGGCCTTCGCCTACAACACGGCCGCAATCCCGATCGCCGCACTCGGCATGCTCAACCCCATGCTCGCCGGCGCCGCGATGGCCTTCTCCAGCGTCTTCGTCGTGGGCAACAGCCTGCGCCTGCGCGGCTTCACCTCCATCGCGAAGAACTGACCCCTCCCCGCACGAAACCCCTATGGAAGGAATCCCATGAACGACACGACCGACCAGACCTCCAGCTGCTGCGGCCACACCCCCCACTCCCCCGTCGAGCCCGAAGGGCGCCCGAACCTGATGGGCGCCACGGAGGACGACATGGCCACCTGTCCGGTGATGGAAGGCAGGCCCGTCGTCAAGAGCACCGCCGAGGCCGCGGGCCTGTTCCGCGACTACGAGGGCACCCGCTACTGGCTGTGCTGCGCCGGGTGCGGACCCCTGTTCGACGCCGACCCACAGAAGTACGCCGCCGCCTGAGCACCACCGCTGATTCGGGGGGGGCGCGCTGCAAGCCAGTGCGCCCCCCTCGCCATTCGGATCGGAGTTCGACCATGTCCCGCTCGACACGCATTCTCGTCATCGGTGCAGGAGCAGCGGGGTCGGCCGCCATTCGTGAACTCGCCCAGCACGAAGAGATCAGCCCGACCGCGATCATCGAGACGGAGGTGGCGCCGTACAACCGCACGCCAATCAATAAGGCAGTCGCGACCGGCTTGCTCGACGCCTACCAAGCACATCTTCCGGCCCTGCCCGTCCCTTCAATCCGCGATAGCGTCCACGCCGTCGATCCTCTCGAGGAGACTCTCCGCCTCCGCTCCGGCGCCCGCCTGGACTATGACGCGCTCATCGTTGCCACGGGAAGCGCGCCACACTCCCTCCCTCCGAACACCACCAGCCCCGCCGCCCTGGACAGCGGACGGGTGACGCATCTGCACTCCCTCGACGATGCGCTCCGTGTGCGGGCCGTCCTCGAGCGCACGCGCTCTCCACGGGTTCTCATCTACGGGGCCGGAATGATTGGAGCCGAGACCGCCGGGATCCTCCGCGACGCTGGATGCAGGGTCACGCTCGCTGCCTCTTCACCCATCCCAGGGGTCAGCGCCTTCGGCTCCCAGGCCGCAGGACAGCTTTCCCAGGCACATCGGGTCACTGTCGACACGCACTTCGGTCACGCGCTGACGCGACTTGATCTCGTCGAGAGCGAGCTGCACGCCGCGTTCACCGACGGCCGGGTCATCGCCGCGGACCTGGCCATCTCCGCCCTTGGCACGCGCCCGCTCTCCCCCTCCCCATGGGGCGGAGCGATCGCTGTCGACTCTCGGCTGCGCAGTCGTGACCACGAGAACGTCTACGCCGCAGGAGGCGTCGCGGTCCACGAGACTGACGGCACGACCTGGCGCATCGATCATTGGAGCGACGCCGAGGCACAGGGCGCGCACGCCGCACGCAGCGTCCTTTCCTCGCTCGGACACGCGGACGCACCCGAACCCTACCGACCCTGCGCCCTCTACAGCGCACAGATCCACCAGCACCTCTACGTCGCTGCTGGACATACAGGCCGATTCGGGACGACGCGCGCCCTCTCTACCTCTCCCCTCGTCCTCACCCACGGGCGAGCGGACCGGCTCGTCGGAGTCAGCGGCTTGGACGCCGGCTCCGACGTGATGGGGCTCTTCAGAGTTGAGTGTGGGCGCGCCGGAGTCGCGGGGTAGCTGGGGATAGACGTCGAGGTCCTCGATGATGAGCGGACTTCTACCTCTGCTCGCACCAAGGACCTCGACGATGCCCAACCATAGTTGCGTATGCCCTGACGCGCTCGATCGCTGCGACCGATGCGACCTTCTCCTCGACTTCCCCGGCTTTCATCTGCTCGCGGTCACGAAGGACCGGCTCGGTGGTCTGCTGCTCGAGGTGGAGTCCTGCGACCCCGTGACAGGCTGCCGGGGCTGTGGGGTGGTCGCGACTGGTCACGGCCGGGTGATGGTCGAGCTGATCGATGCGCCTTGGGCGGGTCGGCCGGTGCGGATCCGGTGGCGTAAGCGCCGCTGGATCTGCCGCGAGGACCTCTGCCCGATGGTCTCGTTCGTCGAGCAGGACCCCGGAGTCTGCGCGCCGCGAGGTCTGCTGACGACCCGTGCGATCCGATGGGCGATCGGCCTGCTCCGCTTCGAGGGAGCGACGATCCAGGGCCTGACCCGGCAGCTCGACACGACGTGGAACACGGTCTGGTCCCAGGTCCAGCCGCTTCTGACCCTGGCCGCGGACGACCCGGTCCGGTTCAAGGGTGTGCAGGTCCTGGGCGTGGACGAACACATCTGGCACCACCGTGACTCGCGCCGGCGCGGACCGAAGGAGCTCACCGAGATGGTCGACCTGACGCGCGGAGCTCACCCCACCGCCAGGCTGTTGGACCTGGTCCCGGGCAGATCCGGGAAGGCTTACCGCGACTGGCTGGACGACCGCGGCGAGGCGTTTCGCGAGGGGATCCAGATCGCGACGCTGGACCCGTTCCAGGGATACAAGAACGCGATCGATGACCAGCTCGAGGACGCCACCTGCGTGCTGGACGCGTTCCACATCGTCAAGCTTGGCGGCGCTGCAGTCGATGACGTTCGCCGCCGGATCCAGCAGGAGACCCTCGGTCATCGCGGCCGCAAGGGTGATCCTCTCTACGGGATCCGCCACATCCCGCGCTGGGCGTGAACGTCTCACCACACGCCAGCAGGCACGGCTGGAGACTGCGTTCGCAGCTGATTCCACGCACATCGCAGTCGAAGTCGCCTACCGCTGCTCCCAAGACCTCCGAGACGTGTTCCACCAGCCCACGCCCGCGCAGGGACGTCGACTCGCCCAGCGGCTCATCGACACGCTGCCCAGCTGTCCGATCCCCGAGATCGCGAGGCTGGGCAAGACCCTGCGACGCTGGGAGACGGCGTTCCTGGCCTACTTCGACACCGAAGGCGCGAGCAACGGCGGCACCGAGGCCGTCAACGGGATCATCGAGCTCGGCCGCCGTATTGCCCGTGGGTTCCGGAACTTCGAGCACTACCGCCTCCGAATGCTCCTCATCACCGGCGGCCTCGACGCCTCACCCCACACTCAACTCTGAAGAGCC